>NZ_QSPG01000008.1:47278-94913 GCF_003436395.1 Collinsella sp. TM06-3
GCCGCCCCGTTTGGGGCGGCACGTTTTGTTTGGGCTGCACGTTTTTGTTTTGGGAGATCCATTTGAGCCTCATAGTTATGTTCACGTTCGGGAACATAACGCCAGTTGCCTTAGCTAAGTTCACGTTCGGGAACATAGCCGTCCGCAGCGCAAGACGGCCCGGCTACTCAAAGTATTGGAACTTGTTCGTCGAGAAGGCGAACGTTACGACGAAGCCTTCGCCGGGCTCGGATGCCGCGGTGACGTCGATGCCCATCTTGGAGCACAGGCGCGCCACCAGGTAGAGGCCGATGCCCGTTGCGCGCTTGGTGGTGCGGCCGTTGTCGCCGGTAAAACCCTTCTCGAACACGCGCGGCAGGTCGGCCGCGCTCACGCCGCAGCCGTTGTCCGCGACGGTAAGCTCGATGCGTTCGCTCGCCAGGCCCTCGTCCAGCAACGCGCCCGAAAACACGATCTTTGCGCCGTCCTCGCGCGCATATTTGATGCTGTTCTGAATAAGCTGGCCTAGAATAAACTCGAGCCATTTCTCGTCGGTAAAGACCTCAAAGTCGAGGTTCTCGCACACCGGAGCCACGTGCGCCGCGATAAGCTCGCGCGCGTTGGCTTTAATCGCGCCCGTCACCAAGGTCTTGAGATCCCAACGGCGAATCAGGTAGTCGCGCTCCACGACTTCCGAGCGCGCATAGTACAGCGCCTGGTCGATATAGCGCTCCACGCGAGCCAGCTCGCGACCCAGGTCATCCACACGCGACAGGTCGTCTTCGCTGCCGTCCAGGTTTTCCAAAATCAGGTGGGCCGCCGCCAGGGGCAGCTTGGCCTCGTGGACCCAGCTCTCGATATAGTCGCGATAGTCATCGGTCTGACGTCGGCCTTCGGCAACCTCGTCGCAGGCAGCTTTGCCCACCCGGCGCAAGACCTCGTATTCGAGCTCGCCCTCGGCATAGGTCGGGCATTGCACCATCTCCTGCACCCATGCGGGACTCTCGAGCTCCTCTGCCGCGCGCTCCAACTGACGCAGAAAACGGCGACGGCGAGCGTACTCGATCACGATGCCGAGCATACCGAAGATAAAGGACACGCCAACCGCCACGACCACGATAGAAACGGGTGCGCCGGCGACCGTCAGCACAAAGCAGCTCAGCAGCACGCCGCACGTCCACACGGCGACGGGAAGCAGTGCATCTTTAAAGAACTTGCCAAACGACATAGCCGGCCCCTAGACCGAATAGCCTTGGCCGCGATGCGTGGTCAAATACCCCTTGATGCCGATTTTTTCGAGCGTGGTGCGCAGGCGGTTGATGTTGACGGTGAGCGTGTTGTCGTCCACGAAGGCATCGGAGTCCCACAGGTCCTGCATGATGGCCGAGCGCGAGACGATCTTGCCCGCGCGGCTCAGGAGCAGAGAGAGGATGCGCAGCTCGTTTTTGGTGAGCTCGGTGCTGTCGCCGGTTGCCGTGTTGGTGACCGCGGAGCGGGCGAGGTCGAGTTCCAGCCCCTTGTGGACCATGGTGCTACGCTCGCCTGCCGCCGTGGTGCGGCGCATCAGCGCGTTGATGCGCGCCACGAGGACGCGGGCGCTATAGGGCTTGGAAACGAAGTCGTCCGCGCCGAGCGTCATGGCCATGACCTCGTCGATCTCGGTCGTGCGCGACGTGAGGACGATGATGGGAACCTCGGATTCGCGACGGACTTCGTGGCAGATATGCTGGCCGTCTTTGACGGGAAGCGTCAGGTCGAGCAGTACCAAGTCGGGTGCAGCGGCCAGGATGTCACGCGAGACATGCTCGAACGACTCGCAGGCCTCGACCTCAAAACCGGCACGGGCAAGGATATCGGCAAGCTCACGACGAATGGGCTCGTCGTCCTCAACGATATAGATCAGCGCCATGGATTCCGTTCCCCCCTCTTGGTTGTCTTACTGCCATTATTGCCGCGAAGTCGCCGGTGCGCGCCTCGCGCGGCATTAAGATGACAGAACTGTTCGCGAACGAAAGCGTTCGAATCGCCCCTCGCTCGCAGCGGGCGCGGGGATCAAATGATTAAATAATCCCCGTCCCAGAAAAATCATTTAGCGGCGGGCGCGGAGCTTTTCGTAGCCTTCGGCGAAGAAGGCGACCGTGGCGGCGTCGGACTCGGCGGCATCGGTATCGTCGGCGGGGACCACGCCGTGCTCGTCGCTCACTAGGAACAGCGCGCCCTTGAGCTGAGCGGGAATGTCCACGCGCGCGACCGGGATGCCCTTGGTCTGGGCCAGCTGCTCAATAAGGGTCGCCGTGCCGCACAGGCACTCGTCCGCCGGCGCCACAAAGGCAAGCCTCCCGTCGTTGACGGCGGCAAGTAGCTCGGGCGCCACGCCGGTCTCGTCGGCCTCGGAGCGGGCCTCGGCGGAGCGGGCACGCAGCGCCTTGGCCGACGTATCGGCTAGCGGCTCGTACTCCCCCACCGTCATGGCAGCGTTGCCGTTGATGTCGATCACCAGCATGAGTACGCCGTCGCGCGCGGTGTAATCGCCCTCGGCAAGCGACCACTCAACGTGCTGTTTGGCCCAACTGAGCATGTTATGGGTAAGCGGTTCGCCCTGCACCAGACGCTCGGACAGCGCGCGGATGTGACGGTTGAGCATGGGCACCTTTTTGTTGGACATGCGCCAGCGGCAGATAAGCGCGGGCTTGTCGAGCGTGAACTTCTCGACCGCCTCCTGATTGGCGCAAAAGTCCTCGTACGCACGCTGATCCTCGGCATTGCCAAACAACTCGGCATCATCAATCTGGGGCATGGTTGTACCTTTCGTGTTAGTCATTCCGTCCTCTTATACCAAAAAGACGGCCCTCCAAACGGAGCGACCGTCTTTTGCAGAGATTATTTTAGAAGCGAGGCAGTCCAAGGGACGAGATAACATCCCATCCTCCCCAGTCAACCTAACAGGTCGGCGAGGGTTGCCCAGGTGCCGCAGATTGCCGTGAAAGAGGAGCGACGCGTACTTGGGTACGCGAGCGACGAATGAGCGGCAAGGTGCGGTGGCTGGACAAGCCGCAGCGCCACCTCCCTACTTAATGGCGGAAATGCCTGGCGCCGGTGAAGACCATCGCAATATTGTGCTCGTTGCAGGCCTGGATGCTCTCGTCATCGCGCTTGGAGCCGCCGGGCTGGATGATGCAGGTCACGCCGTGTGCGGCAAGCACGTCGACGTTGTCGCGGAACGGGAAGAACGCGTCACTTGCGCAGGCAAAGCCGCCCTTCTCCACGCCTTCGCGCTCGCAAAAGTCCTCGGCGCGTTCGCAGGCGAGCAGTGCGGAGTCAACGCGGTTGGGCTGACCCGGGCCCATGCCAATGCCGGCCTTGCCCTTGGAGACCAGGATGGCGTTGGACTTAACGCCCTTGCAGACCTTCCAGGCAAACTCGAGCTCGGCCATCTCAGCGTCGGTGGGCTTGCGGTCGGTCGGGAACGTAAAGGTCGCGGGATCCTCGGTCACGTGGTCGACCTCCTGCACCAGCATGCCGCCGTCGATGGAGCGCAGCTCCACCTGGGCACCGTGGTCCACGCCGCCGGTAGCCAGCACGCGCAGGTTGGGGCGCTTGGCCATGCGCTCGAGCGCCTCATCGGTGTAGCTCGGGGCGATGATGACCTCGACGAACTGCTTGTTCTGGTCGGCGAAGTGCTCAACCAGCTCAAAGGGAACCTCGCGGTTGCAGGCGATGATGCCGCCGAAGGCGCTCTTGGGATCGCAGGCGAAAGCGCGGTCGTAGGCGGCCGTGATGTCCTCGGCAACGGCGGAACCGCAGGGGTTCTGATGCTTGAGGATCACGCAGGCCGGCTCGTCGAACTCGCGGACCAAGTTCCAAGCGGCGTCGGCATCCAGATAGTTGTTGTAGCTGAGCGGCTTGCCCTGGATCTGCTCGGAGCCCACGAGCGGGAACTGCGAGCTCGCGGTGTTCTCGCAGCCCTCGGCAAAACGATAGACCGTGGCCTTCTGCTGTGGGTTCTCGCCATAGCGCAGGTCGTCGACCTTTTCCAGCGAAATCTCGAGCTTGGCAGAGGTGTCCGCCACGTCGCTTGCCTGGGCGGCAAGCCAACGGGAGATAGCCGTATCGTAGGCGGCGGTAGTCTGGTAGACCTTCACCTGCAGGCGACGACGGGTGGCAAGCGTGGTGCAGCCGCCGGTCTCGCGCATCTCGGCAAGGACAGCGTCGTAGTCGGCCGGGTCAGAGATGACGGTAACGCTCGCAGCGTTCTTAGCGGCGGAGCGCAGCATGGAGGGACCGCCAATGTCGATGTGCTCGATGGCATCCGCAAAGGTGACCTCGGGGTTGGCGACGGTCTTCTCGAACTCGTACAGGTTGACGACGACCAAGTCGATCAGCTTAATGCCGTGCTGAGCGGCCTCCTGCATGTGCTGCTCGGAATCGCGGCGGGCCAGCAGCGCGCCGTGAACCTTGGGGTGCAGGGTCTTAACGCGGCCGTCCATCATCTCGGGATAGCCCGTGAACTCCTCGATGGGGGTTACGGGAACGCCCGCGTCCTCGATGGCACGAGCCGTGCCGCCCGTAGAGATGATCTCGACGCCAAAGTCATCGACCAGCGTCCGTGCGAAATCGACGACACCCGTTTTATCGGTAACCGAGATCAACGCGCGTGCGATCTTCACATCAGATCCCATGCAGTCCTCCTGTCTGGTACGCCGCCGTGCTCTGTGAGTCGGTGATACGTCGATCTGCAGCGCTCGCGCAGCGGCATTGAAAATACTGATTCAATGTAGCGCATCGAGCGCATCGATGCACCCCGCAACGGGCGCATGTGCAGAAAAAGTTTGCGCGCGGAGGGGATGGGCACGGTGAGTTCATGGAACACAGGGGCACCATAATTAGATGCCAATAGCGTGGTAGAACTGTGCTCGATATGCATCCGCAAAAGAAAGAGGCACCATGGTCTCGCGGGTTCTCTACCGACCGTTTGATACCGAAGACTTCGACGCCATCGCGCTGATTCTGCAACAGCTTTGGCATAACAATTCGGATAACGATGAGTACAACCGCCTTGAGGCCGCGTGCGACCTCGCCTATTGCCTTTCGTCATCGACGTTTTCGCAGGTTGCGGTGATTGACGGTCAGGCGCGTGGCATTTCGCTCGCGCGTGCGGGACAGAGCTCCGGCGCCACCGTCAAGGAACATTGGATGGATACCGAACGCGCGCTGCTATCGCAGATGCGTGAACTGGAGCCTGATGCCTGCGCCGAGTATCTCTCGTTTGTGCGTGCAACCATCCGAACCAACAACCGCCTGCTCGAGAGCAGCCCGTTGCCGCACGACAACGAAGTCACGCTGCTCGCCGTCGATCCCGATGTCCATGGCCTGGGCGTTGGCTCGGTTTTGCTCGATGCCGCGGTCTCGTACCTGTCCTCGCGCGGGGCGACAAGGGCGCACTTGTACACCGACTCTAACTGCTCGTGGAAGTTCTACGAGCTGCACGGCTTTAAGCGCACGGCCACGCACCGCGCCAACCGCGAAGAGCGTCGTCACGACATGCCGCGCGAAAGCTTTCTCTACGAACTCGACCTAACAGCCTAGCCCAGGCAGCCACACCTAGTCATTTAAGTCTGTCCCCAATGAGTGGCCTAGGGGGTTTGTAGATAGCCCTGGTCAAAAAACATCAAATATGAGTACTGTTACCTTTTTAGTAGCAGCGATTTGGGACATTTTTGATGCTTGTAGGCATGACGACCAGCTGCATGAGCTGACGTAGCTCCCCAAATGTTCAATGAAATGGGCTCCTAACGAGAAGTACTCTCATTAGGAGCCCATTATTATGTGCAAACATATGTGACCAGCGCAGCAACAGTACTCATATTTGGCATTTTTTGTCCACTGCCCCTTGCGCGAAGGTCCTCAGCGGAAAGTTTGGCCCGTTTCGATGCACAAAAATGGGATGAATCTTCCCTGGCAACCGCCCAGAAAGATCCACCCCAAAGCAAGCGCTCACTAGAACGTTCCGCCGCCGCCTCCGCCGGCGCCGCCACCACCGCCGCCAGAGAAGCCGCCGCCGCTGCCGCCGCTCGAGCTGTCGGAGCTCGAAGCCAGCTCGCGGATGGTCTCGTGGTACACATCGTTGAACGAATCGAGTGGGGACTCGTTGCCGTAGTGATGGTAATACCACCAGTAGCAGGGGTAGTTGTCGTAGAAATCGTCGCTGTTGCGCAGGTCCGCAGGCACGGCTTCGGCCAGCTGTCGCAGCACTTCTTTCGAAACGCCCAGAGCAACGCCCATCACCAGCAGTTTGTTCCACAAGATCAGGTCGCTGGGAATGGCCTCCTTCAGGCGCGTAAAGTCCTCGAGCCAATGCTTGAGCGCCTTGCAGCGAGCCGCCACCTCGGCGCCCTCCGGCGTGTAGCGACGGAAGGTGCAGCTCAGAACAAAGCCCACGATCGTGACGGGGATCGAGATCATAGCGGCGCCGACATTGGCATCCGCAAAGTCGGTATAGATCAGAGAGCCCAGAATGCCAAAGACGATGATGATGCCGAGAACCAAGCCGGCAACCAGGGCGATGGTGCCGTCCGAGGCGATAAGCTCGCGCGTCTCCAGCTTGCCCTTAACCGTGCTCTGATAGTCCTCGAGCTTGTCGCCAACAGATTCAGTACGCTCGCTGGCATACTCCTCCAGCTCGCTAAACGTGCGTGAACGGACGCCGTCTTTATCGGGCTTAACGCCGGCGAAGAAGACCTTGAGCACATCGCGATCGATGCCGTCCTTCTTGGCAGCCTTCCAGGCCTCGTCGGTCACTGTGATGCGATACGTCTGCTCCTCTTTTTCGCGACGGAGCAGACCCTTCTTCTTGGTCTCGGTCGCTTCTTCCAGCTTGATCACGCGGTCGTCGGTGAGCTTCATAAGCGTGGCGATATATGCCTGATCGGGCACGTCGTTCCAGCTCATGAGAGCTGCAAGCACCGCGGGATGGTCGGCCGAGGGCACATCGCGGAAGTACTCGTCCTGGAAGAGCGGCTTGGGCTTGGGCCTGCGCAGCTTAAGCATCACGATCACACCGGTATAGGCAACCGCCACGACAACACACACCACGGCAATCGCGCCGGCAACCGCACGCGCGTGCTCACGGCGAGCGTTGGCCTCGTCGGCCCATTCCTTCTCTTCGCTCAGAATCGTCGACATGCGCTTTTCGCCCGAGACGGCAAGCTGCGGCACCCAGTCGTTGGGGAAGGCGATGCGTGCCTCGGCGAATTCGCCCTCATGCACGCAGGGAATGGTATAGGTGACCATGGGCTCGTCCGCATCGAGCGACACGTCGCCCGTCAGTGGGCCGTGGCCCCATGCGCGGAAGTTATCGCCCTTGACGGCAGCCGTCCCGGCAGCGGCATTTGCAAAGTAGACTTCCATCTCGACGTCATCGGAATCCGCCGACCAGCCGTCGCCGACGAATTTCCAGTAGAGCTCGGCGGTATCGGCCCAGTTCATAACCGCACCGGTCATGGAATAACTCACGTAGTAGATTGCGCTGTCGCCGCTCTCGTGAGGGCTGAACACCTTAATCTTTACGCCGTCGTCGGACTGTTCCACCGTGTAAACGCCGTCGTCGCCTTTATTTGCGCTGTCGACCTTGTTAAACGCAGTGTCGTCTTCCTCGACGCTCAGCACATTGACGACCACCGAGCCGCCTTGCTGGTTAGAGCCTGTATTGATATCCCAATACACGCCGTTAATGTCATCGTCGAAATCGAACTGGCGTCCCTCGACAACGGTCAGCGAGCCATCGGCCTCGACCGTGGCGCCGATGTAGGTTTGGCTCATGGAGTAGCCGTCGGCGTGCGCGGCGGCAGGCAGCAGCAACAACGCAAGCGCGACGAGTGCGCAGACGGAAGCGAACCGCGCAAACAGGCGGCGCTGCCGACAGGGCTGGGCAACGGGGGCGTTCATAGGCACATCCTTTGTCTGTGATACCAGTAACGCCATTGTCCCACGTTTACGGGCGCACATGACGAACATCTAGGCCAGCGGAGTATCAAACGGGACGAAAGTCACGCCCGCCGCCGGCACCTGGTGACGTTCCCTATCTGCCGGTAATCTGGAACACTCCTTGGCATAGCCCGCTCCGGCAATAGATACCACTTCATAGCTCCATCACAGGTGTAGCGGCTTTGTGTGGGCGCGGCATTCGCTGATTGAGCCGCCAGTTGAGGGGCATAAAGCAGTTGAGCGAAAACGGTTTGCCCCTTTGCCGTCCGCTTGAGGATCATGTCCCCCTTTTCCGCGGAAACCCCGGCAGTTGCGAAGAGCTGCCGGGGTTTCTGTCGTTTGAGGGCTAGATTGATTGACGACGATTAAGGCGCCGAGCCGGTGGTCCGGCACGCGCAACGTGTGGCCGCGGCAACTTGCGAGCATCGACGACGCCTCCCCTCACCTCACCCCGCGCTATACTCGTCCGCATGGATATCAACGCATGCAACATAGCAACGCCCGCCGTGGCCACGTCGACGGCGACCAACAGCAAGCTCGTCCCCGCCCCCGCGCCTGTCGTGGGCCGTTTTGCCCCGTCACCCTCGGGCCGCATGCACCTGGGCAACGTGTTCAGCTGCCTGTGCGCGTGGCTTTCGGCCCGCAGCCAGGGCGGCAGCATCGTGTTACGCATTGAGGACCTGGACGATCGCTGCAAGCGCCCCGAACTTGCCGCTCAATTGATTGACGACCTGGCCTGGCTGGGGCTGGAGTGGGACGAAGGCCCCTACTACCAGCACGACCGCCTGGACTTGTACGAGGACGCCCTGCACCAGTTGCAATACGCCGGCCTCACCTATCCCTGCTTTTGCACACGCGCCGAGCTCCACGCCGCGAGTGCACCGCACGCGAGCGACGGCACGCCCATCTACCGTGGCGCCTGCCGAAGTCTTTCGGCCGAGGAGGTGGCCCGCCGCAGCGCCCTGCGCGCGCCGGCCACACGTCTGCGCGTGCCCACCGTCGACGACCTCGCAGACGACGTGATCGAATTTGTGGATCGCACGTACGGCGCCCAATGCGAAGCACTCGCCACCGAGTGCGGCGACTTTTTGGTGCGCCGCAGCGACGGCGTGTTTGCCTATCAGCTAGCCGTGGTGGTCGACGACGCTGCCATGGGCGTCACCGAGGTCGTGCGCGGATGCGACCTGCTGGGGTCCACGCCGCGCCAGATCTATCTGCAGCACCTGTTGGGACTGCCCACGCCGCACTACGCACATATTCCGCTGCTCATGGCACCGGACGGCCGCCGCCTTTCCAAACGAGACCGCGATCTGGACCTGGGCGAACTCCGCGCCCGCTTTGGCACGCCCGAAGCGCTGCTGGGTTGGCTCGCCGGACAAACAGGCATCGCGCCGGGCACCACGCCGCGCTCTGCCGAGCAGCTGGTCGAGCATTTTAGCTGGGATGTTATCCGCAAGCACAGGGAGAACATTACCGTAACGGCTGAGTAATCAGGCACCCCACCCCTACGCAACATCCCAGGGCTGGAGTTCGTCGCCCAGGCGAACGATGCAGTCGTAGAGCACGGTATGGCGCTCGGCCGGGTTGGCATCCCGATGAAAATGCCCGTAGTACCAGCGCTTGTAGTCCAAGCGGTCCTCCAGCTCATCGAAAAACGCCGTAAGCCGATCAACGGCGGGGCAATTCCAGCCGGGCGCCGGATAAAGCGTGGGCGAAAGCATGCGCGTAGAGCAGGTGTGGGTGACCACGTAGTCGACCTTCCAGCCCACGCCGTCGAGCTTTGTCCGCGCCTCCTCAAAGTTGCGCTCGTCCGGCAGCTCCTGCGGCCACCAGCTGGAATACGGAATGCGGTATTCCTTGTCCACGCTCGTGGCGCCGCCCATGGTAAAGACCGTTGAGCCGTCGAGTTCAAAAACCTCGCCGCGCGTCAGGCGCCGTATGGGCGAGGTGTCCGACAGGCGCTGTGTCAGTCCGCCGTGCCACAACTCCATGGGTCGCTCCGCCCAGTGGTCGAAACGTTCGTGGTTGCCGTCGACGAACAGCACGGTATAGGGGCGCGACTCCAGCCAAGCGATGTCGGCGCACTCCTCGGCAGAGAAATCCCACGGAAGGCCAAAGTCGCCGGCAATGATGAGATAGTCGTCGCTCGTCAGGCTTTCCCCAAGATCCCAATCGCGCAGCTTTTGCATGTCAGCGCCGCCATGGACGTCGCCCGTCACATAGACCGTCATCGGATCACCACTTCCCTCTTATAGGTTTCGAGATCGCGCTCGACCTGCTCGTCGCCCGTGGCGTTGACCCACCACGGCCACTTAACGCAACACACCGGCTCGTCTACCTGTGCAAACCACGACTTGAGCTCCTCCAGGCTCACCGGGGCGTAGCCGTTGGCGTCCACGCCCACGTCGTAGCGCAGCAGCCCCTGCCGAAGGTTGAACTTGTTATACGCGTCGCCACAGCTGTGGATATGCCCGTGCAAATGCCAGCCGCCGTGCGACATACCCTGCCAGTCGACCATGGGATAGTGGCTCAGCACGATTTTCTGACGGTCGATCTTGAGCACGCAAATGGGCGGCTCGACGATAAAAGCATCCGCCACCGCAGGCTGCGTCCAGTCTTTATCGTGGTTGCCGGGCAGCAGATGGATGCGCTTGCATGCAATGCTTTTGCGCAACTCGTAGGCATCTTGGACCGTCATCTTAAAGCTGAAGTCACCCAAAATGTAAAGCTCGTCATCCGCAGCGACCTTGCTATTAATGCTAGCGACCATGGCGTCGTTCATCTGCCCAACAGTCGACCAAGGCCTGTCGGCGAGCCGCAGCATGTTCTCGTGCCCAAAGTGGGTATCGCTGGTAAACCAGATCATGGGGACCTCCTAACGCTCTTGCTCAAAATAGTCACTCGCCGTCTCATCCTGCCCATCGGCACATCGCGCTTCGATCGGCACGATATCTTGGTAGATAAGGCGATGCTTGTCATCGCGCCATTCATCGTCATGGTAATGGCCAAAGAACCAGGTGCGGTAGTCGAGCCGCCCGTCGAGCTCGCCCAAAAAGGCCTGCAGCGAATCGTCGTAGAACTCGCGATTGCACTCCATGCACAGCTCGTCAGCCAAATCGACCGGCGCCTCGTGCGTCACAACATAGTCGACCTTCCAGCCCGCGCGATCGAGCGAGGCGCGACAGTGTTTGATCTCGCGCTCACTCGGCATCTCCTCGGGCCACCACGTCTTTCCCTCCTGACGCCACTGTTTGTCATGGCTCGCGGCGCCACCCATGGCGAGCACCGTGGTCCCCGTGATGTCGAACACCTCGCCGCGCATCAGGTGCAGCACGTGCGGGCGAACCTCGTGAACGAGGCCCCCGTTCCACTCACGCATTGGCAGCCCCGCCAGCAGATGATGGTTCTCGTGATTGCCGTCGACAAAACACGTGGTCCAGGGCTTGGACTCAAACCAGTCGAGCCAGTATTTGTCGGTGTTCGAGCCGCTCCATATAAAGCCAAAGTCGCCGGCAACGATGACAACGTCATCGCGCGTCAGCGTTCGACCCAATGGCCAAACGCGCGACGAGAAGCGACTCGCCCCATACTCGGCAACACCGTGAACGTCTCCGGTAACGAAAATAGACATCAAACAACACCTCCGTGCTGTGCGACTCTGGACAAATCAATGGAAGAAATTGCAGGCCGGGCCGGCATCTGTATCCCTTAGGGCTTACCCTTCGTTCTTCCATCCAAACGGATCAAACACCCAAAAAACTAGATCGAGCACACTGTTGGCGGGCAGCATGTTGGGCAGGGCGTCTTGCCTCGCTTGAGTGCAGCCGCTAATGGTACGCTTGTTTTAATGGCGTTTTGAGGAAGGCTTTTGCACCCCGTAGAACGGTGGTAAATCTTGCCGTTCTTAGTGACGATTACCTTGATTTTTGAGGTATCCACGCTGCGGGGCTCGATGGGCGCAGCCACCTCTTGACGAGCTGGCGCTGTTTTCCAAGGCTTGCCTCTCGAAAAACCAAAATCGCAGAATCGATTGATATAGCTGTCGAAACATCCATCGAACAGCAACCCCGTTGCCAGACCCGCCATGAATCCGCAGGCGATCGCGGCCTCTCCTCTTATTTGCATATATCCCTCCTTAATCAATCTTGAAGAAAAAGGCGGCGCGCGCCGCAGAGCCCATGCCCCTGCGGTGCGCGCCAAAAACAGCGCGCTTCCCTGTCCCTAACGGATCAGCTGGCGGCGCTTATCGGACAGGAATACGCCGGCGGCCACCAGGACCGTGCCGCCGATCACGAAGGTCTCACCCAGCAGCTCGGACGCATCGCCCGTGGCGGGCATCGCCGTCTGCCAAGTCGTGGCCTCGGTCTTTGCCTCCGCATGCTTGGCCTGGTACGTCACTTGCGTGACGGGCTGGGTCTGCTCGCCGTTTCCGCGGTCGGCGGCCTCTTGGCGAGCGATCTCGGCGTTAAGCTCGGCAATAGCCTGGTCGAGCTCGACCTTGGCGGCGGTGTAGTTGGCGAGCGCCTCCAAGTATGCCGGCGCCACGGCATCCGTCGCAGCCACGGCGTCATCGAGTTCGGCCTTGGCGGTCGCGGCACGCTCGGCGGCATCGTGGGCCGCAGCGATCTTGGCGTTAAGTACCTCGTCCGCATCGTCAGTGCTGCCGTTGACAATGGCTTCGGCAATATTGATTCTGCGCAGGCGGGCAACCGCGGCGGCAGAGGCGTCGCGCGCGACAGTCGCATCCACCACGGCATCGTCAGCCTCCACCACGTCATACTCGGCATCGCTCACGGCCATCGCCGCTGCATCGAGCGCGGCATCGGCAGTCGCTTTGTCCCCAGTGGCCTTGGCAAGTGCTGCGGCGGCATTCTTAAGCTGAGAGGCGCGGGCGGCAGCTGCATCAGATTTTGCCTGAGCCGTTGCCACGACGACGTCGGCATCGCTTGCAGCCCGCTGCGCCATATCGAGCTCCACCTGAGTGGCAGCAGCATCGATGCCTGCCTGATCGGCATCGCCTTGGGTGGCAAGAAGTTCGGCCTCCGCCTCGCGCTGATTGGCACGCGCGCTTTCGAGTGCAGACGACGCCGCATCAAACGCACGCTGAGCAGCGGCGATATCGGCTGAGTACGCCGCTAGCTCATCCTGGGCCGCGGCAAGTGCATCCCGTTTGTCGCCAACACCGGCACGAGCGGCGTCCAGTGCGCGCTTGGCAGCAGCCACCTTGCCCTTGGCAATGTCGAGCTCGCCAGACTTGGCGGCCACGGCGTCCTGCGCTGCCGCAACAGCGGCGTTGGCAGCGCTCAAATCGGCGCGGGCATCGCTGACGGCACGCGCGGCGGCGTCAGCTGCAGCCTGCTTTTGCGCCACGGCAGCCTGGGCCTCCGAGGCCTTGGTTGCCGCGACATCAACGTTAGCGGCAGCGCGCTCAACCTGGGTTTGCTTTGCTGCAACGGCCTGCGATGCTGCACTCACCTTGCTGCCGGCATCGTCGGCAACGCCCTGCGCCACAGCAAGCTCCTTGCGTGCCGCATCCACGCCCTGCTCGGGATTTGCCAACGAGTCACACCACGCATTCAACGCAGCCTCATACTCTGCAACCGTCATCGGATTGAGGTTATACGGCTTATACCATTGACCAGAATATACAAATGTTTGCGCCTGTGTACTCCCGTACAGCGTCCCTCGCGTGCAAACGCCCATGCCCGTCACGGTGTAATCGGGGTTGATCACGTTGATGTAATGTCCGACCGAAGGGTTTGGTCCACCGTGCAGTGCGGCGTAGTTATCAATCTGGGAGCTATGCGCTGTATAGAAATCGTAAGCGGCCTTTCCCGTAAGGCCCGACGCGCCCAGCGAGGCGGCGGCAGCATCAAAGATGGCCTTCTCCTGATCGACCCACTGCTTAAACGGATTGCTTCCGTAGTTCCACGCCACATTCTCGCCCACGTTAAACTGCTGAGCGTGCGCGACCTTCGTATCGGAGAAGTTCGCGTCGGCGATGGCGGTCGCCATCATGGCATATGTCACCTTGAGCTCGCCTAGGCCAACGCTTGCGCGATACTCGTTGCACGCTTTGAGCCACACAACCGCCTGCTTCATATTGGTCAGGCTCGTCGCGTCGACTTCCTCGCCCACCTTGTTGTAGCCAGCGAGTTTGCAGTTGAGGATGATATCCGCCGCATCGTCGGCACCCACACTCTTAAAGAATGCGATGGCACCCTGGCGGTAGTTCTCCGCCGATGCATTCGCCGTTGCCTGAGCGGCATCGAGCTTTGCCTGGGCCTGAGCCACAGCCTGGTCGGCCTGCTGCTTTTGGGCCTTCGCCTGATCGAGCGCCTTGTCGGCAGCGTCTTTCTCGTCCTTGGCCGCCGAAAGCTTGGCCTGGGCATCGGCCAGCTCCGTGAGCGCACTGGCATGATCGGTCTTGGCCTGGTCAAGAGCGGCGTCGGCAGCGGTCTTGGCAGCAGCGGCGGCATCCAGCTTTGACTGGGCATCGGCAGCGGCCTGCTGCTGATCGGCAACTGCCTGCTGAGCAGTCTGAACCTCGCCCTCGGCGGCGGCAACGTCCTGCTCAGCGGCAGCAAGCTCGCTCTCGCACTTCGACTGCGCGGCCTTGGCGGCCGTCAGCGCTTCGGACGCAGCAGCCACCTTTGCCTTGGCGGCCTCGTACTCCGGGCCCGCGGCGCCCTGCTCGGCTCGATCCAGATCGGCCTTGGCCGCGTCATAGCTCGTCTGCGCGGCATCCACGTCCGCATCTGCCGCGGCCTTTGCCTGCTGAGCTGCCGAAAGCTTGCCCTGCGCGTCCTGCTGCTTGGCAGCGGCGGCAGTGGCAGCGTCTTGAGCATCCGAGAGCTTGGCCTGCGCATCAACGACCTGCTGCTTCGCCTGTTCCAGGTCACTCGCAGCCTGCCCTGCGGCAGCCTGGGCGGCAGCTACAGCCTCGGGCGTAGCATCGGATGCAGCAGCCTGTGCGGCCTCAAGCGCAGACTGGGCATCACGGGATGCCCTCTGGGCAGCAGTCAGGGCTTCATCCTTGTCCGCCAGCTCCTTCTTGGCAGCATCGAGCGCAGCCTGAGCGTCCTCAAACGCCTTGACATCCTGATCGGCCTTGTCCTGCGCAGCGCCCAGCTGCTTTTCCAACTCGGCCGAAGCAGCGGAGGCCGCGCTATCGCTCGCACCGCGGGCCGCGTCATAGGCGCCCCGCGCCTGCTGCTGGTTGACGGCGGCAGCATCGTAGGGAGCGGCAGCCGCTTCCAGATCGGCCTTGGCGGTAGCAGCTTTAGCGCGCGCCGCATCAACTGCAGCCTGCAGGTCGGCGACCTTTTGCGCTGCAGACACGGCACCCGCGCCAGTACCGGCGGCCGCAGCGCTCGTCAGCGGCGACATCACCGCAGCCGTTGCGCCCGCGGCGCCAATGCCATCCGCACCCTGCGCCGCCGCGGTCAGAGGCGACAGCAGCGAGCCGCCCGTCATGGCAATCGTCGCCGCAGCAACCGTCGCCACGCGCCCAGCCGCCCTGGCCTTACCCAAGGCCTTGCCGTTCATGTCCTTGTTCATGTTCTTGCTCATTGCCGATTCCTTCCCACGGTGAGCCGTTGTTTGACACAGATAGTCGATCTAACTTGCCCCGCTAAAAAGAGGTGATAACGGGGTAATTAAATTGAGCGAATTGAATCGTGATGAAACTAATCTCCGCAAAAGCCAAACTCATAGTTCCGCTCGCGCTCAATCTCATCTAAATACTCGAGTTCTTCGCCGCATGGCTTCTCTTCATCTAGAAATACAAGCCCGTTCTCTGCGCGAGAACCGACAGTGCAACCAAGGATAGTCTCGAGATTAATGTAACTACTATTATCGTTGTTAAAGGAGAAACTGCTGGTGCTCATGCTCAAGTCCCGTCTACATAAACTCAAATTGCTGTGCTTGGCCTCTTTTAGAGACCCCATCTCATACGCTATGACTGCAGTATATGCGCTCCGCTTGTATGTTGCAAGAACAATTTTATTTTTCTAACGCATATAACGGATGTTCATTTCTGTAAACCGCCTCGCTCTCCCCCGCCGCTCCCTCACTTGTTTTGTTACATGTGTTGAATACCATCCCGTACGGACAAAATCTCACGCAGGGCGGTTAAGACAGTGGCGTCCATGCCACCAGAGAAAATAGAAGAAAGGAAAGAGAAGCAGTCGGCGATTACTCGCACGAAGCGAGCAGCTTCTCAAGATCACACTCCAATGCCTCACGCTCCTCAACGTCCATCACTGCAAGGGCGACACGCATCAGGGACACCTCGGCGGCAAGCTCCTTAACCTGGTCGGGGCGTTTGCTAAAGTGGTCGTAAATCCGCAGGGCCTCCCCGGCCGCCAAGTACTGCCACTTTTCCAACGAAGGCTTTTCGGACCTGCTCATGGCATCGACCCACTCGCCAAGACCCTGAAAACCGTTGCCCGTAGTCGTGCCGTTCATAACCACATCGAGCGGGCTCAGCAAGCAATCGGGCGTTTTTTTGTACACCAATTTGGTGAGCGTAAGCACCTGGGCAAGGTTGCGATACTGTTCCTTGTCGGCATAGAGCACGTCGTTGTAGCAGGCGCAGGCCTTAAGCAGCTCGTGGGCGGCAATGCGCTCCGGCCCATCAAACGGAACGCCGCGCAACAACACCCCAGCAAGATCGAATGCCTTGCCGCCCTGCACGATCTTGTCGAGCGCCGAGCCGTCCACCAAATCCGCCAGCCAAGCAAACTCAGGCTGATACGGCTTATGCTCGTCCTCGTCCTCATGCTCCATCCAGTTGCTCACCAGCGCAAGGGCTTCAATCTCTCTCCCGTTCAGAAAGGGCGAATTCTTCCCCATCTCTTCCCGCAAAAATCCCCGCGGCTCATGAGAGTGCTCGTACGCAACCGCAAGCTCCCCGTCGCTCACGACCAAGGTCGCACGGGAAATATAGGTATCTTCCCGCATGTCCCTCCAGGCGTACATCATAAGGGGACGCAGCTGACGGAGCATGCCGCGCGCGCCGGCACCTTCCTTAACCGCGCGCTTCGCCGCAAGGCGAGCAGCATCTGCCATCAGCTCCATCTTGGCGCCATTTCCCATCATGTTGTTGTACTTGGGCAGGTACTGTTCATACGCAATCTGGACCAGATCGTCCACGCTCAAGGCGTTAAAGTTAATCACCGAGCCAATGCGCCCGCACAGCTCGGACATAATACCCCAAGTCTCAACATCCTCGATGGTCGCACTGTCTCGCAGCTCGTTTGCCGATTTTGCGGCGGTGCGCACGGCGGCATACGAGGATCCGAAGCCGACCGTGGTGCCAGACTTGTCACTCAGGCGCTTGCGCACCAGAGCATCCAAGCCCATAAAGGCGCCGCCCAAAATGCAAACAACCTGATCGAGGTTGAGCGTCTTAATAGCCGCACTCTTGGAGGTATCACATTCAAACGGCATCTCCCCGCCTTCCAAGAGCTTAAGGAACGACTGCGATGGACTAAAGCTCGATGCAACTTCGCCCCCATCGGGCTCGGCACGAACCGCCTTGTCAAACTCGTCAAAGAGCACCAAGCAAATTTCGCCGGGATTGGCAGCCTGATAGTCCGCGACCTGCGACAGGCAGTTGCTCATGCTGGCACCGCGCCAGCCCTCGCCCGTCATGGTGGAGACATCGAACACGAACAGTTTGAGCCCCGCGGCATCTGCCACGGCCTTGATGGTGTGGGTTTTTCCCGTGCCGGTGGAACCCATCACCAAAATGGCAGCGGGCGAAAGAACGTCGCGCGGGTCGGCGCCGCGTGCCAACATCACGCAGCGGTTGACCTCAAAGCTCAGCGCCGTCACAAAGGCCTCCAAGCTTCCTTCGTGGCCAATAACACTCTGACGCGTCTGCTCCACC
This sequence comes from Collinsella sp. TM06-3, assembly GCF_003436395.1. Classification (NCBI taxonomy): domain Bacteria; kingdom Bacillati; phylum Actinomycetota; class Coriobacteriia; order Coriobacteriales; family Coriobacteriaceae; genus Collinsella; species Collinsella sp. TM06-3. The sequence continues at coordinate 65,136 of NZ_QSPG01000008.1, forward strand.
AGACGCGTAGGCGCAATTCGATTGAGCAAGTCCTGGTAGCGATCGATGTTTCGATACTGCTTCTGAGTCATGGGCGCCTTCCTTTCCATATTGGTTTTCTTTCCTTCGATGTGGGCCGAGCCCTTAAACCACTACAGTGCCAGCGATGTCGCCGACTCCAGATAGATCACGTTGCCCGGCTGGGTAAAGACCGGAATGTGGTAGAGCAGCTGCAAAATGCCCTGCTTGAGCAGCGGAAACAGTGTGGGATGCAACACTTCGTACATCAGGGCACCAGCCATAAGAGCGGTAAGTACGGCAAGCAGCAGAAGCTTTTGAGCGTTAGAGAATACCGACATGGTCGTTCCTTTCTTTATGCGAGATATTTGGATTGCGTTGTGGGTTAGCGACTCATAGCGATGGCAATGCCAATAACCGTGATAACCACGGGGATCGCAAGCGATGCGAACACAATCCCGGCAAAAAGGCCTACCACCACCGCGCACACGACGATGACCAGTGCTGTGGGCACAAGCGCGAGCAGAGGAGTAACCACGCAGGCAGATGCAAAGCGAAGCCCGTGGAACAAGCACTCATGAGGGAATAAAGCCTTGAGAACTCCTTCGACAATTCGCCACTCGACAATCGTTCCGACTGTTAAGACAACAGCCCAAAGCAGATAATCATTGGCGCGGGAATCCGAAGCCATCTTTCCGGTAACGCCAGCCCACCAATCAAATGCGGCGGCACAGCCCAGCAAACAGACGATCGCGCAGACGACGGATGCAAATGCGCCCGCACCCTCAATTGCACCGAGCAGCTCGCACATGTCGGATTCGCGCTCTCCCGTTAACAGCACAATCCATTTGTGGGCAAGCGCCGCAACGACCGCCACGCCCAGCACAACCCAGTACGCCCTAAACGCCACCAGGCGCCACGAATGGAGCGGAATCACCGTGTTGCCCTCGCCAATCTCGAACATAAAGCCGCCGAGCCACGTCGTCAGCAAGCACATCATGTCGACGGCGACAACGTACAGCACAACCGCAAAGAGGGTTTGCAGAATCATGCCGAAAATATTCACTGTTGTTGGCTTCTTGAGAGCGTCTGGCTCGATCCTATACGTGTCGTATCCGTTCATTAGCTGTCCTTTCGTTGCTGAAACAACTAGTTGGTTTATCCACTGTAGCTTGATACAACTAGGAGATATGCAAATCTCTTAGTGTTAGTATCTAGCGAAATATTACCCAATGCGTACGGCCTCATACGCACCATTCGATTTTTTTCTTTTTCATTTGAGTGCCCCGTCTGAAAAACGCCGCAACTGCTCTTCTTGTAGACTGAAGGCAATTGAGCCGCGACGGGCCAGTCAGCGAACCGCGCAATATAGGGAATATGCAGGAGGTGCGCATGCTCAAAACTAAAGCAGAATTTGCAACTCTTCGCTTAAACGAAGATCTCAAGCCATATATGAGCCGATATCTATCGGATCTTGTGTCTCATATGGTCGAGAAATATCAGCCTTCGTCGAGAACGAAAAGGCTCATTGAACTGTGCTGTCGCGATTTTGAGTTTTCGAGCGAGCACGTCGATGGCCCCTCGTGGTCTGTTTTGGGGATTGACCTCAAGCGACCTTCGGCCGCCTCGTTTGAGTTTGAGGACCGCGTTTACAACGAAGCAACCGACGAATGGGATTATGTGCCCGCTTGCGTTTGCAAAAACCGAGTCAAAGTCCCGACGTCGACGTTTACTGCCATCGAAGAGAATATCTTTTTATACGACTACGAGCAGGACGCAGCCTCTCACACGTACGAATCAGCACTCATTTACTGCAGGCCCCCCGAGCTACGACCGCTATCCCAATTCCCGGCATCTATCGATGCGGCAAATGCGCGAGTCCTGGATTTCCTCAGAACGCGCTCGAAGCAGCTGCAACGCAGCGCAGGCATCCCCGATCTGCTTTCGGTCACTGAGTGGTACTACATCTTTCTTGCGGCATCCATTGCCTGCTCTCAGTCCCATGCCACGGCCGTCATTCAGATTTCGGACCGTCTGTTCAATCTGGCGCGAGCCGTAGATGGACGTCGCCTTCTTTGTGACCTCGGCCTGCTAAAGAGCATTGTGCTTCTTCCCAACACCATTGCCAAAAAGGCCGAGGGTCGCGCGCTGCTCTTTATTGGCGACGGCGAGCCCAATGATCCGTATTTCCTTTTTGACGGCAGGAGCTTTGACGACAAGCAAATGACCGATGAGATTCTGCACCAGCTCCTCGATTCCGTCGACCGAGCCTACGGCGATCAAAAGAATCCAGTCTATTGGCATCGGCTCGAGGATCAGGGCAACGGCATCTATCCCCTATTACCCAATACAAAGAGCGGATCGTTCGACGAGAGAATGTTCATCCCCCTTGGGTCGCTAGCGCCAATCTACCGCGGCACCGCCCGCAGCGTTGTAACCAAACTGCCCGAATCAGATCCGACAGACAGTTACCAACAGCACGACTGCTACTACCTGTCGCTAAAGCATCTTCATGATGGCGCAATCATTGCCGCAGAAGATGTACTTGAGCGTGTCCCCGATACAGATATCTACGATGTAAGCCGTGTAGACTACGAAGATTTTCGGAAGGCCAAACCGATCGACGCCCGCGAGGCGAGCCTTCTCATATCACGCGTCGGGCCTCCATTCAAGCTTGCCCTCATCACGCCAGGCCACTTTTCTGTCGGTTCTGAGCGCCCCGTGGAGCGCGGTCTTTTGTTTGAGAGCATTGTCCCCTGCGACGCCATGTTCTGCGCTACCTTTGAGGACGAGCTGCTTGCCCAGTTTGTCCTGGCATACCTGTCGTCCGATGAGGGGCAGAAGAAACTGGCGGACACCTCGCACGGAGACGCGCTTGTGCAACTTGCCCCAATGGACCTGCGAAGCATGACCGTGCCTGTTCCCGGGCGAGCGGAGCAGGAGCGCTACGCGCTAGAGTACGAAGCAAAGCAGCGCGCCTACGAGGACGCCCTTAAGCAGGCGGAACATTACGCTGCGAGCAAGGGAACGATGTAGCGACCGAGGCCGGCAGACTGTCCGGACTTTTGCCGACAGTCTGCCGATCAGGCACGCCGTTCAGCGCAGCAGCTAGAGATCCTCAACAGACTTCGAACTGGCTTTGGCCGCCTCTTCGCCCGCGATCAGGTCCCTAACCGTTATATACGCACTGTACGTAGCATCTTCAATCTTTTCCATAACATCAGGGTCGCAAGTTCCCCAAATATCTTTGAGAACTCGAGCCAATCCCCAAGCAGCGCTGAGCAGGACGTCAACGTCCTTTAGATCTAAGTGGCTGACCGTAAAGGGACAGTACTCGCACTCCAACAGATAGGTGTCAACAGCCTCAATTGTCTCAGCCACATACTGCTCAAGATCGGGATGGGGATGGAAGGCGCACAGCGCCTTGTGCGGATCGGTCGGCTCAATCCAATACAGCGTTGTCGCTTCCTCGCATTTCTCGAGCGGATAACGCTCAGCTGCCTTCTCCCAGCTTTCATACCAGGGATCGGCATCGCCGTCCGTCATCGACCTGCAAAGATTAATCGCCGCAGAAACAGTCGCACACGAATATCTATAGCTGGCGTCTTTCTTAAACTCATCATTGAGCTCGACGTCACCAGACAGCTCCGCCTCCATGATAAGGAACGGACCATCCTCATCCGTAATGCTTATGGGATAGTTGTTGCACTCATAGCCCGGATACATTTTGTCTCCAATCAATCGTTCGGACACATTAACAAGCAATATCGAAACCGCGCTCACGCGGAGGACCGTCGTCCTCGCACCAACCTGCAAGTTTTTCTCATCGCATGAAAAGAACTTGCGATTCTTGCAAGTTTTTCTCACGCGGTGACAAGAACTTGCATGGTCGCCCCGCTACCTGCGCCACGAGGCGGCAAGGATAACGGGAAGCCCGGCGATGCACACCACTAAGGCCACGGCTGCGAACGCAAGCACGATGGCCACGCTCACGACGACATAGGCCACGGTAATGAAGGCCAGCGCCAGCAGGCAGGCAAGCAGCTCGGCCACGTAGCACAACACCAGGTTCGAGCTCGCGCGCTTCAGCAGAACGTCGGCGAGGCGGACCAGCTCGACGGCAAAGCCGCTGCCGAAATTGCGTCCGGGGCCCTTGGCAAGGAACCACTTGAACAGGCACATCAGGGCGCAGCCCAGCATCATCATGATGGAAACGGTCCATGCATTGTGCCCCGTCTCGACAAGGCTCTGGTCGCCCACCGCGCTGCCGTTGACGAGCCAGGCCGTTCCATAGCCCATGAACAGCATCGCCAGCAGCAGGCAGGCGCTCACCGCGGCGAGAGAGCGCGACACGCGCCCGCTGAACACCGGAGCCTCGCAGCTGAGCCCAAGGCCCTCGCGAACACGCCAGGCGGCATGGTAGGCAGGGTAGGCCGCGATGAGCGCGGCCACGAGCAGCGACGCCCAATCGGACCCGGGCACAGCCGACGCGTACTCCGCAATCGCGGAGATGGAGAAGGCAGCATGGAACGACTCGTTCAGAAACAGCGCGACCTCGCCCTTCCAGACGCAAAACGGGGCGGCGACGGAGGCGGTGCCGGCAGCGGCAACCGCAGCAACGGCAACGAGCAGCGCGCCCTGCACGAGTTTGACGACCTCGTCTTTGGCGGTGCGGGACGCAGGCTCAACGGCGCTGGACGAAATTTGAATAGAAGTGTTCATGTTTTCCTTTCAACAGAAATCAAACCGGAATCGCCGGCAACTAGGATGCAGCCTCTAGTCGGCTCCGATTAGAGATTGTTCGCCCACATTGATACCAAGTCGTGCGGACACACTAACAAGCGATATCGAAACCGCGATCTCGTGGAGAGCTGTCGTCCTCAATCCATTCGAGCCCGACGCACTCATCGATCCCTGCATCGGGAACTGACGACCATCTGAACTCGAAACCAAGCTGGTCAAGCTCATCGACTCGCCCACGGATCACTCCGTAAACATCCAACGCATTCTCGAAATCCTCCGAAGACGCGTAGCCTCGCTCGCACTGCCTGCGCATCTGATGCAAGCGACCCATGGCGGCGGCGATAATCTCGCGAAGAGCGATAACCTCGCGCTCGCATACATCAATGTTTCCTTCGTTGAGCTCGATGCGATCGGACATAACGGCCTCCCTGGTTTTAACCCTTTTCGCTTGACTCCATTGAACAACCGCAAACAGCCGCGTAATATGACTTTTATCGCGTTTTAAATTTTGGCTGTTTGGAGCATCAATGCATAAGTCCGAAAAAGAAGCATTTAGCTGGGGTTTTGAGGCTGGTTTTCTTCGCTCCCCTGTCAATCCCCGTATGCTACTTCTTAACAGGACGCCGGAGATTGATTGTGCCGGCGACGGAAACACATCCGGCAATGCAAGCGCATGGAGTCTCGTCTCCATAGCCAACGACCTATTGCGCGTCGACTTAAGCTCGCTTTTCAACGAAATCGGGGGGCACTTTCGTAAGCGAGCAAACCAGCGCTTTTATATTGATTTGCAGAACGCCATGCGCCAGTCCTCTGCTGCTCTCCACCATGCGCAACACGCTTCGATAGACTGTGCAGCCGAGCAAGACTATGACGATCGGCTCGATCCAGACGATCCCGACCAAGAGCCCACCCAAGCAGAATTGAACGAAGCTGAAATCGCTATCAACCTTCAAAAACAAAAGGAACGCGACCTCGATTTCTTTGCTCCGATATTCGACAAAGCCATTACAAGCCATGCACACGGAGAGATTTCCGGCATGGCCAGATATCTCCTTAAAAATGTCTGTAGACAGTGTGTCATGAACATCACGGCGATTCCCGACTATCGCTATTACAGCTGCTGGATGAACAACAACGCTATTGAGTGCGACGAGATCAACCGCCTGTACCGCGCGGTGATTACAACATCGGACCAACTCAACAAGCAAGAAATGGCGTCCCTCTTCAGCTCCTATCTCCAGCTCGAGTCGAACGACATGAGCATTAACGCTACCAACGGCGAGACCAATCTAACAGCACCGGTGCCGTATGACCGCGACAATCCTATACGCAACTTTCCCAAGGCGAAATCTCAGATAGAAACAGCTTGCGTCTGCACCAATATCGATCTCTTTCGAGCGCTTCTCATTGTTTTTTATCAGGAATGTCTGGAGCTTACCCCGCTGCTTAAAAACACCGAGGCACCTAGCCTGCTCGCGCAAAACGAAGAGTTTTTCCCAGCCGCCATCAAAACAAGCGACCCGCGACAATTTCGATTATTCGATGAGCAGCTGCCGGCAATCATCCGCTTTGGCGAAGCTTTTGTATACGCAGCCAAAAAACACTTGCCCGGAAACGAAACGGCCCAAAAGCTCGAAGAGCATTTGAATGGAATAAAGCGCATGAACAGCGCCCCCTTTATGCAGGCGTTTCGTAAAAACTATCTCGAAGCTATGCGCGAGAACCAGATCTTCGCAAATGGAGACTTCCATACGCATGCAGAGCTTAACGACCAGGAAAACCTCAATAGGCTCGTTGGGCTTCAAGCCGTTATTTCAAAGGCAGGAGAGCTCTACTTCACCGAAGAGGAATGGTCCTTTGCAAGCCTTTATGCCCGCATCCTTCACGAGCTGCTGCTGTGCGGCATTATGCCGATAGCATGCCAAACCTGCGGTTCGCTCTTTTTTCCGACCGGTCCTAACAGCAAGTACTGCGATCGATATAACGCGGCGACCAAGCTCTATTGCAACCCGCGCTTTAACGCCAAGAAGCATCTTGGTCGTAAATCGCCCCGCGATGTCGCGCTTAATATACAGAGAAAGACCGAAACGGCATATGAAAAGGGCCTAACGGATTGTGCCCACTATTTTGAGCGCCTCGGCAGCTTTGTCCTCGATGGTCTTGGCCCAGCATACCAAGCGAACGACCTCATTTCCGATGAGCTCTATAGGACGTGGCTGTCTATCGTCAACCAGCCCAATTGTAGAGCGAAAATCAAGCGGCCGGATAGGCTCGAGTATCCATACCCCGTGCTGTGGTACGGATTTGTCCGCGATGGCAATCGGTATGTACAAGTCGAGTTTCCTGGAGCCGAGTACCCGACGCTTTTTGAATGTTTGAGCCAGCTCGCCGAAAGCCCACAATCAAAGTGCACACTGGATTACAAGGGGCCAGATGAGCATCCATACAGCTCATGGCATGTAAAACTGCACATGTTGTTGGAGATCATTGTACAGATAAATAACGCCGACCACGTGGCGAGGCCCATTCCATTGCTTGGAATCGATGGGCCCGAATATGTCTGGACTGACCCGACCGTCCAAGACACATGGAGCACGCCCGACGCATGCATCTACAGCACCGGAACGATCGATGACCTCAGCTTTACCGTGTATACAAAGGGATATGACCCGGAAAAGCAAGACTGAGCTTGATGCCGCGGCTTTCTACGTGTCCGCGAACAGATTCACTCTTCTAGTCCTTCGAGCTAGCCAAGACACAGCCGATGCAAAGAGGGATAAAGATGATGGCGAGCACAATGCCCCAGGCGGTTAATGTAATCGTAATGATGGATGCAATAGCGCTAGCGATGCCATATCCAAAAATCAACGATGCCGCGCAGGCAAGCATCTCGGCACCATACAGCAACACCATGTTTGAGCTTGCGCGGTCCAGCAAGGCATCCGCGCGGCCGAACCATGCGATAAGGGCTTTGTCGCCACGATAGCGCCCAGGACCTTTGAGCTCATACCATTTGACAATGCACGCCAGGACGCATCCAGAAACAAGCGCAATCGATGTCACCATGAGGAAAAGGCCCACGATCATGAGGAGTTTGTCCCCCGTGACCCCGCCGTCGATATAGCACTCAAACCCACGACATACGGCAAGCACGGCCAAAAGCGAACAGGCGCTCAACGAGCCAAAGCGGCGCGACATCCGTCCGCAAAACACAGGTGCCTTGCAATTGCACCCAGCACCTGCGCAGAGGCACCAAATGGCATGGTATACAGGATACAGAGCAACGAGCACGGCCGCGGCCATCGACACCCGGTCAAGCGTCTCCATTCCCGACACAATATCCTCCGCCGTTGGAGCCTCGTAGGGATGATCGAACAGGTCAGGCGTGAACATAGGAATCTCACCTTTCCAGATGTACGACGGTGCAGTAAAGGAAATGATGCCGTTCACAGCTAACGCCGCGACAGCAATTAGCAACGCGCCTTCGGCAATCTTGGTGATGCTCGACTTGTGAGAGACGGACACATTTTGAATAGAAGTATTCATGATCTTCCTTTCAGAGAGACCCGATTGGTTGGTGATTGAGTTTTGGGGTGATTGGCGTAAAGAACGGGACTGCTTAGAAGTCCCGATAAAACAGCAGGTCGGCTTGACCGCCTACGAAGAAAGAAAGACTAACAAGCTATATCGAGGTCATTACGACTCGAATACTCGACGCCAACGGCGTCATGCGCTGAGATCCGCGCAAGCGAAACCGAACGGACCGGCGAGACCACCGGATAGTCCTCAACGCCCCACTCGAGCTCAAAGCCCAGACGAGCAAGCTCGTCACGACAATTGTCGAGCATGAGCTCATAGGCGCTTTGACGGGCACAGTCTTCAAAGAAGCCGAGCCCGCGCTCCTCAGAAAGACCCACCTTCAGCTCATCACAGATGGTCATAACTTCGCAAACGATATCTTCAAGCTCATCGCGCTTGGTGGAATTAACCAGTTCAAACAGGGTGCCGTCGAACATTTTCCGTCCTCCTTTGGACTTCTTTCTTGCTCGACTCCTATTGAACACGGCAAAGTGGCACAATGGCACAAAGTATATTTGATTTTGAAAGTTGTGCTGGTTTAAGAAATATGCAAGGTGCCAATTTAATAGCTCTGACCTGGCGTGTTAGGGCTAGCTTCATTCGGTTTGACAGAGATACCTCTTTGCATCTCTGTTGCAAACAACTGACAAACGCAAAACCCGATAAGGATCAAGAATGTGAAGGAGCGGAATTCGAACAGCATTGGTCTGCAAAAGAGCTGTTAAACGAATTCCTAAGAATTGATCTTGAGAAGTTCTTTAACGAAATGTCCTCTTGGTATGCCGAATATCGTAACGCCCATTCAGTGCCCGTTCCACACCGTATCTTTAATTCGCTACGGCGAATACAGCACATTCTAGAAGCTCAATATCTCGAAGGCTCAGATAATAAAAAAGGTGCCACGTGTTTTCCTCCGCTTTGTTCGAGAATAATTGACGCAGGCGATGACCTCGACAAATGCCGTATCGAAAAGGCAGATATAACGCATGAGCTCGCGGAGGCAGTCAAACAAGCGCTTGATTCCGCAATAAGCGGCGGCTATTCGGACGGTATCTACCAGCTCTTCTTCAATGCTTGCTCATTGTGCATCGATTCAGTTTATCTTGATGAAATACCCGATGCCTATTTGCCCTCGAAGGTTTTCTCTCTTTGGGCAATAGAGTGTGGGAACATCGCGAGAGTTACTATTCCGGCTCTTGAGTTACTAAGCAGTAACGATGCCGACGATTCCGTTGCACCTAATCTGGCCAGTTACATTGAAATGGTCTTTGACCTAAATAGAAGGCCCGAGCTCGCTCGCGGAGGCGAGCACTCAATTGTCCACCACCCGCTGGCGCTTAAAACGCCAGAAACTAAAAGGGAGTTTTATAAGACGCACTTCCACGTTCAATTAGTTGATAACCAACTAGCCATCGATATCCATGAGTTGGCAGTAGCCGTTCTTGGCGACATCATCATTGATTGTCTTAGCTTATCCAAGAAGATAAACGAACCTTCTTATCGGGATGACCTCAGCAGCTACGTTTCATTATTCGCGAAGCTGCTTTCTACCGGAGAATCCATCCTGGATGTCGCTAATCAAATTCGCCGTTTTGGGGAACTAACGTCCTCAAAATGCACGAAACATGCAATCGCCGGCCCAATGGTCCAGGACCTCAATAGCCTCAACTCTCTGGCACTCAACCTGATTCAGAACAGGCTCTACAACAAGGTGGAGTTATCGAGGAACGGCGAAAACACAATCGGCATCATGCGGTTTATCGTAAATGACGGAAAGTACCTTGTTGTCAACATCAACGACAGCGACGCAATGCAAGAAGCCCTCCATTTCCAGCACTTGATAGACCGCTCCCACTCATTGATTCATTCTTTTCTTCCGGAATCATTCTCGGTTTTCTATGCGCATCTACTATGCGAAGCCCTGCGATCCGGGGCACTTCCGACAAAATGCAGCACATGCAACAAACCCTTTTTCCCAGCTGGCAACAATAGCAAGTATTGTTCTAGATACGACAACGAAACGGGCATGTACTGCAATCCCGCAAGTAATACAAAACTCAAGCTTGGTAAAAAGCCGCCCCATGCAACTGCCGTCAATTTAAGACGCAAAGCAGATACTGTCAGCGGGAAAGACGGGCACAACCCGATGGCTACTAACAAAAAGCGACAGCTATATTTTCAAGAACTAGCCAATGCCGTTGACCACACCCTTGGACCTTATTATCAACGGTCCCCTCTCGTGCCGAAAGCACTTTACGAAGAGTGGCTCAAGGCAATCAATCGGCCCAAAAACCAACCTAGCACTCAAACGCCTGAAGCGTGCGGTTATCCTCATCCCGTTATTTGGAACGGTTCGCTAGAGGATGGCAGTGTAATCGTCGACATCACGACCCAGTCAGCACAACTAGGCACCCTTCCAGAGCTCTTGGACAAACTCGCAAAAAAGAATGCGGGTCACTGTCGCAAATCGGATAACGGATGGTCAATCTCTAAATTCGATCTGGTTGCCTCCGTCATCTCATTAGAGCTAGAGGCTGACAAGACCAGAAAGAAGAGCGCGAGAACAATTGAGCATCTCCCCATCCCCGGTTTATCCGGTTACTGGGATTGCCTATCCGACAGAAATGATCGCTCCTCGGACGCAACGCCATTAACAAAGGAGAGGCAGACGACTACAACGAATCCCCGATTTAATTTAAACATGAACCCAGACAGTAGCCGGTAGACGATCTTTTAGCACAGAGGATAAGGGAATGTGACGCCGGAGCGAACCGCAGGGCACCGCGAGGCAACCAAACTTACTAGTCCGAGAATCGTAGAAGCTCGTCCATTCCGGAGTTCACCTTGGCCCGTGCCCAATCAAGGTTACTTTAGTTGCGCGTGGGCCATCTTCATATCCAGCACAAACCTTCGAACCTCGTCAGCTGAATGAACTAAGTTATTGCAAGGAGGCTTAGCGTCTAGGTATTTAAGTCCGTTATCGTCATTGCCGAGAACGCCTGCAATCCCGAGAACCCCCGTCTCCCCATCCTTATATTCCTTTTTAAATGTCAGCAATACACACGGAATGTCCAAATCTCTCGACAACTTAAGAACGGGTTGCCATGTAAACGTATCCTCCTTGTAATAACGAGATGGATCATAAGTCTCGATTGGATTTTTCTCCGTACATCTTATTTCGACAATCGCCTCAACACTGCCGTCCGGCGCGAATATAGCTCCATCGATATTGCCGCCCCACACCATGCCATGGCTCTCAAGCAGTTTGTCAAAATAACTGTTCTGAATATACTGTTTTCTAAATCTTTTTGTCTGAGGCGTTTTCTTTTTTTCAGCCCACCATTCTATAAATCTATCTTCTGTGCACAGGCGTTCTGTAACCACCTTTACACCGCCCAAACGCTCTTCGTCCACATCCAGTTGAATGGCTCGAATAATCCCTTTGTCGTCCGTTCCATGAATCCAAACCGAAAATGGAACACCGATCGCATTTGCAAGCCTGACTTTACGCGTTAAATCTGATGCTGGCAGGAGTATTTTTAGCAAAGCATCGCGTGCGAACCCCTCGACTTCAAAGGCCTCAACCGCTTCAGTAAACTCCCCGCTCTTGCCAATCAACAGCCCCTGCAAGTCAGTCATTCCTAATTTAGAAGTTATTGTATTGCGAAAGGCAGTAACATTACCTTCGCTATCACGCCGCTTAAACGCTAGCCCACGAGTTGTTCTTTCATCCATCCCAAAAGCTCCTTCAGCGAGTTAACAGTGATATATCTATCTAAAGACAAATCGGGCCGTCTGATTCGGCCATCGCCGCATGAGATAAAAGCCCCTGCTCAAATGCACCAGGAAACGTAAATGCACGTTGACGATTCGGGGAGTCATCGAACGCAACTGAGATCAAGCCGCCATTGATCCGCTTGACCGTTCCCCCGCCGAGGCCCTTGTGAATAACGCGATAGCCCGGAACGACCTTGCTGTAGTCGATCGCCGGAGTTTCTTCGGCAACGTCATCGTTCAGTTCATCGGGATACCCGGTGAGATACCAGGCCTCCTTGAACTTGGTTGCCTTGCCGCCGCTCGGCTTGAACGTGAAGTCGGCGCCGCGGTCGCGCAACGTCCCCATCGCCGGAGCGAGCTCGACGCCGCCGAGTGCCCATAAGGCACCGGACTTCTCGCGCTTGTCGACGAATTCGATACCGCGGTTGGTGAGGACGTCCGCGACCCAATCCGTTTTGGTCGACACAGTGGTCGACACAGGCTCCGCCGATGCTTTCGGTTTCTCCGTTTGCTGTACAACTTTTTGTTGAGCAACCTTTTGGACGACAGGAAATTTCCCAATTTGCTCGACGGGGCGCGTGACGGGTTCGGCGCTGGTGAGGTCGATGGCAGAGCCGTCCGGCGCGATCATCGACTCCTGCTGTTTCGCGGCGAGGTAGTCGTACTCGGAAAGCGTCGTGTCGTACAGGCCGACGCGCTCGCCGGCGTGCTTGTTGACACCGGTGTAGACAAGGCTCGCGTCCTCGTAGCGTCGGAACTTGTAGACCGCGTCATTCATCAGGGGTGCATTGAAGACGCCCAGACCGACGAGGAGGTTGAAGTCATCGACGGACAGGCCGGTGACCTTCTTGAACAGCCCAGGTTCGAGCTGGGTGATTACGTCGTGCAGCGTCTCCTCGCGGTAGTCCGTGAGGTACATGAAGACGGGGATTCGGGTCGCGAACTTGATCAGCTTGGTCTGGATTTCCTTGCGCTTGCTCTTGAACTCCTTCTCCTCCTCGGTGAGCTCCTTCTTCTCTTTCGGGGTAAGACTCTCCCCCTTCTCCTTCTTGACCTTCTTGACGGCCTCGGACTTGTTGATGATCGTCTTGATGTCATCGTTGAGGCTGCGGAAGCCCTCGATGTTCATGAGGGCGTTAATAGCCTCGTCGTTTGCGAGCAGGCGGCGCAGGGTGTCGTTGTCGACGTTGACCAGCAGCGCGGACTCCCAGCGCTTCGCGAGGAGCGTCGCCGACGTTCCGGCCATGGCGATGTCCAATACCTCGGCGGCGCTGATCTCCTTCATCCTGCTGCCGTCATAGGCGAGCACCGGCAGGAACTTGACGAACTCGTCGACCTTCTGCTCCGGACCCTTCTTGGGGTCGGTGGCGAGCTGCGTCGAGTAATCGGAGACCATCGTGAGGGCGCGGTCGAGCGCGAAATCGAATACGTAGCACTCGTTCTTGATGATCTGGGTGCGCCCGTCGTCGTCCTTGACCGTCCACGGCGACTGCACGCGGAACGCGGTCTGGAAATAGGTCTCGGCGCTCTTGACGTTGGAGAGCATGAACACGCCCGTCCACGGTTTCACCGTGACGCCGGTCGTCAGCTTGCCGCATGAGAGCGTGATCGTGCGGGACTCCAGCGGTTCGCGCATCGAGCGCTGCACGGGCGGCAGGGCGTCCAGGCCGATGCCGGCGGCGGCACCGGCGCAGACGTTGATCTTGAAGTCATGATAGAAGGTGTTCTGGCGTTCCTTGAGGAGGTTGGCCATGGCGTAGCAGCTCGCGACGTTCGGCAGGAACCACAGGGTGTGCCCCAGGACGTTGAGCAGGCGGATATCGGAGAACGGCATGGCCGGCTTCTCGCCCAGCTTCAGCTCGTCCTTTGTGGCCGGCATGTGCTGGCCGCGCATGAGGTCGAGCCACATCTGGACGTGGTCCTTGAACTTGAACTGGGCGTCCTCGCCCTCCCCCTCTGCGGAGAAGAACACGTTGAGGTCGAACTGGTTCGTCTCGGTGTTCAGCGCGATGCGCTTGATCTCCTCCGGCATCTGGTAGGTGAGCATGACCATGCGCGGGAGCGATGCGTACGGGTTATCACCGTCGGCGGGGTTCCAGTTAGCCTTGGCCTCCTGCTCGTCAGAGTAAGTCCAGTTGAAGATCTGCTCCTCGATAAACTCGCCGCTGTTGAGTGCGCGGAACGGGGTTCCGGATAGGAACAGGAAGTACTTGGTGACGATCGGCAGCCACGTCTCGTCCTGCTCGTTGCCAGTGACCTTGACCTCCTCATGGACGGCCTTCTCCTCGTCCTCGTCGATCGAGTCAAAGAGCTTCTTGGCCGTTTCCCGCCATGCTCCGAAATGGTACTCGTCGAACACCACGAGGTCCCAGTCTTCTAGGCGCACCCACTCGTGCCGGGCCTTGATATTTCCGTTGGAATCTCGACCGAGATAGTCTTGGAACGAGCCAAAGCAGACGATCGGGCGCTGGGGATCGCAGTCCTCATATTGCTTGCCGCCGCGACTGACGAACTGCCAGCCCTCGAAGTCGACATGGCGGTTTAGGTCCTCCTGCCAGGCACTCTGCACAGCGGGCTTGAACGTGAGCACGAGGACGCGCCTCATGCCCATCGACTTCGCCAACTCATATGTGGCGAAGGTTTTGCCAAAACGCATCTTGGCGTTCCAGAGGAACTTGGGCGTGCGTTGCGAACCCTCGGCGGTCACAGACTCGAAGTACTCACGCGTGCGACGCACGGCCTCGGCCTGCTCAGGTCGCATGCTGAAGTCCTGGTCGCGCGCCTCGTCGTTCTCGGTGCGGTCGCGCACGGCGATCCAGCCGGCACGCACTTGGTCGGGCGTGCAGCGATACCACTCGCCATTGATGTTTTCGCAGCCGTGGGCCTCGAGCCAGTCATGGACGGGATGATCTAGGAAAAAAGTGCCGTCGTCGCGCATCGCGGACTCGGCAAACTCGATTTTGTATGGCTTTTTCTCAGGTTGCAGTACGGGAAACTGCTCACGTACGCGTTGCTCAACGTCCTTGGCCGTATAGCCGACCTTCAGGATTCCTTTGTGGTTGGGATCAGTATCGGAATAGGCATAGATGGCCGGATGGGCGTCAGGGCGCTGAGGGAAGAAATCTTGCGTAGGCATAGCTATTCCATTCCGGGAATCGAGCTGCACACATCGTCTATCTCAGACTCGTCTAGCCCATACTTTTCAAATAGTTCTTCATCAGTCCAAGCATGGCTCCAGTCTTGGACCGGAACGAATTCAAACGCCTTCGGAGCCATATCCTGCGTGGCCGTCCTGGTTGCAACAAGATATCGAACGAAACGCGTCTTCAGATACTGAATTAAGTTATTTGCCTCAGAAGCAGATGCACCAAGAACAAAAACGTTATATGTGTTCGAACTGCATGACCCCGGTTCAGCAAGTTTCGGCTTTCCGAGAATTGTGCCACCGGGATTGCCGGCTCGCGGAATAAGAACCTTGTACTTTTGGACATCGCCGGCGTTTCGCGTGACATTCTTCTGTTCAATCCAGCACTCGCCATGCGCGATATACACCTTAGTCGCGAACGCGCCCGTCTTGTTCTTTTTAACTGGATATGACGAAGATCCGTCAGCGGTCTGGAGAGAACCGTCGGTACCGTTCCATAGGGCGCGAGTGTGGAACCCAAAGTAACGGCCCGCGTTTAATTCTTCCGAAAGCGGCTTTTCCTGCATGCTGCGTATCTTCTTTAAAATGGATATCTGTTTTGAACTCCTAATGAAGGTTTCCATCCCGTCCTCCAGTAATGGCCTCTCATCCATCGAGACGTCGTTACCGTCATGCGAGTAGACACGACAAAGCCCCCTATGGTCTCGATCCCAAAGGAAATAACAGACACCGCCTTTAATCTCGACACCGGGAAAGCAATCTGACGCATTCACATAATCATGGAGCTCCCTGATGCGGTCGTCATGCAACATCTCAGCTCTAAACGAATCTAATCCTCTGCCGCCGGCATACCACCTCGCGGGAATGATCATCGTTAAATAGCGGGGGCTTAGTTTCATGCCCTGCTGGACAAACTTATGGTAAATCGGCATCGCACTGGCGCCATTGCCGCCATCGCTTAACTGATAAGGAGGATTGCCAATTACTACGTCGAATTTCATAGGAAACAGTTCCCCTGGATTATCTTGATGGATGAATTCATACGCATGGGTTTCAAGTTCGGCATCGCGTTTGTACTCTTTCTCCGAGGCACCACAATACCGACACCTGCCATTAAGCCATTTGTGTTCGCAACGTCCGTACCTGATATTCCCGTCAGAGCTATCAAATTCCACCACTGAATAGCGACTGTTAGCATATTTGGAACAATATGCACTGCGACGAGACAACAAGCCCGTCAGCTCTGTAAGTGCGACACCGTAGACTTGCTTCTTGAGAATATGCTCAAGGCGCTCATCGAGAACGGGATAATCATCCTGCAGCCCCTCGATGAGGCGCTTGGTTATTTCACGAAGAAAGACGCCGGATTTGCAGGATGGATCAAGGAAGGTGGCTTCCGGATCCGACCAGATTTTCTTCGGAAGCATATCTAGCATTTGGTTGGCCATCTCGGGCGGGGTAAAAACCTCATCGCTCGATAGATTCGCGAGGCATGACAAGACGTCAGGATTGTACGTTGTGTCGTATAATCCACTCATGCTGCAGCTCCTATCTGATAAATGCTCGTCAAAGGATATTCCCGAATCGGCAGAGGAATGTATGCCTTAACGCTTTCGTCGTATTCCCATTCCGACGAAGGAGAGCCAGAAGAACCAAAAAGGCTCATTTGCTGCCGCTGCCCCTCAAGAAGTTCGTCAAGGCGAAAATCGCGGCGCTTGACCCTATCCCCCATCGCCAAAGACCACTCAGAGAAGATGATTGGCTCGTCGGTATCTTCCTGACTCTCGTCCACAAGACGCATCGAGAGAGCATTACCGCAAAGGATGTTCATATCAATCACAGTGCGGATTGTATCTAAGAATGCGGCGTTGACGCGACCTTTCGCCACCTTGGCATATTCTCCGATGAACTGCTCAAAAAGACGCTTGCGACAGGCTGCAGCGTTGTCAGACAGGAGATCCACGCCGTAGAGAGAGGAAACCGCCACAAACGCATGTCGTTCGTAGTCAATAGATGAACTGCCGTAGCGCCTTTTCACGACCTCAAGCTTGCGGCGCAGAACTTCAGCAAGAAAGTTACCATCGCCACAGGCCGGCTCCAAGAACCGGGAATCGATGCGCTCGCACTCACCCTCTACCATGTCGAGCATTGCATTAACCTCGCGTTCGTTGGTGAATACCTCACCATGGTCGACGACACGCTCTCTTGATTTAATCTGTTTATCCACGACCGCGGCCCCTAGCATACAATTTCCCTCAATGGTACGGTCACCATTCTCGCATGTTCGCGAACTTACTTAGCCTTACAATCCTGCCTTGCCTCCTCAATAGTCTCAATATGATCCAGGGCACACAGCAGCCTTGTCTTCTTTAGCTCAAATTGAAACCTAGCGACTGAATACACCAGTAAGCCAACTAGAACAGCCGCCGGAAACAGAGATGCATTCAAGTTACCGAAAAAGGGTATTGCTTTTTGATTAGCCCATCCAAAGACCTTAAAGCCGGTTGCAACTGTTAAGACCAAGCCAATGACGGTGGGGCTCCAATCCGTATAACATGTCTTTTCAACCGCCCACTTAACTATCCCGCATTTCTTGTACAGACCAATGTTCGTGCCTCGTCCATCCGGAGAAAAGTCCATCTCCGTAATTAGATCGATTAATTCAGCCTCACTGTAGCCGCTTTCCTTGAATCTTTTAATGAAGAAACCTCCTGGTCCAGGACCACAGATAGGACGGTTTACACGAAACAGTTCCTTATAGGCGATTTCCATTGTTAACTCCTTAAAGTACGGGTGCCATTTACGCTATCGTTCTATCATTTCGTCCGGACAGATTTTTATCGGACTGCAAGCAACCATTCACAAGGACATCCCGTTCAGCAAATCCTCGTCCGGTTGCTCACCGCGCTCCTCATATCCGCGCTCAAGCTTTTTCCCAAGCGCCGCAGCGCAACGCTTCGTTTCATCGGCAAACAGGTCATCGATAGCTCTGTCGATTCGCACGCAGGTCTGCCGATGCTCGTTTTTCCAGGGCAGGTCGAGTCCCAGGCTCTCGTCCCAATAGCCGCCAAGCTTTGCGTTGAACACTTCCTCGGGATATAGCACGTCGCTGCGGATGCCCTCAACCGTATCGTCCTCGTCCATATCGGGAGCAGCACCGCCCTGTTCAAGATACCTGCGCAGCTCCTTTTCCTCCCGGATGCAATTCAGCACGCTCGCGCATACCGCAGCCAAAAAGCGGTAGCGCTCGCATAGGTCCCACTCGCCGCCGAGCCATACGCGATAGCCCAACATAACGCTCGCGGACTCCTCGCCCAGCGGGAGCAACTCCCACGAATACACATCGACAAGCGCATCTTCCCCTAGCCTTTGCACGCCGTCGCGCGTAAAGGCGCACGGGCTCACATCGTAATGGCCAAAGCTGCGACCTGCACCACGGCGATTGATGACGTGCTTGGGCAACAGGACGATCTTGTCGCTGGGCTCGGGATCAATCTTGCGCAGCTTTTTGAGCTTGCGGCGGGCGCGCTTTAGGCCGCGATCGCTATCGCCGCGGCCGCAGCCGCCCGGCTTGCCGCCGTATCGCAGGGCAACCTCGCGTGCCAGGATCTTTGTGTCCGCAGCGCACAGCAGGTCGCTCACGGTGGGCAGATCTTCCCACTCAATACCGTCGACATCCCAAATCCTGCTCATGTTCAACCTCTTTCTGGCTGTTCAACTACGTGCTCATTCGCCCTGTTTAACGTGCTTGTAAGGCATGCGCCCCACTAGAGCGCTTTCTTGCTGGGCGCAATCACTTCGTCCACCAGGCCCAGTTCTAGGGCGCGTTTGGCGTTACACCAGCAGTCGCGCTCGGTGAGCTCATGGAACTCCTGAGCGCTCAGGTTGCCGTGCTCGGCCAGTAGCTCGTCCAGCTCGGCACGCATGGCTGCCGCATGCTGGGCCACAATCTCGATATCGGTCTGCTGCGCCATGCCCGTGCCGCCCATTAGCTGGTGAATGAGCACCTGCGTGTGGCGGTACACCTGGCGGTGGTCGCCGCAGGCCAAGATCACCGCGGCCATCGAGGCCACGACGCCCTCACCCACCGTGATCACGGGGCAATCGAGCGACTGCATGGTGTCGATGAGCGCCAGCCCCGCCGTAACGCTGCCGCCCGGGCTATTGATGATGAGGGTGATGGGCTCGGCCGCGCTTTGATGTTCCAGCACCAGCATGGACTTAATAAGGCCGTTGCAGGTCACATCGTTGACCTCGCCCTCCAGCAGCAGCACGCGGCTGTTAAGCAGCTCGCTTGCCATATCGACGGCGGCAACGCGGCCGTCCTTGGACTTCTTGATGATGCTGGGCTCACGATACATAACGGACATGGCAATTCCCTTCTAAACGGAATCGGTAAGGAGGCAAAAACTGGACCGCACGGCTTACGGCTAACGGAAGCCGTGCGACAAAATATGCAAGATGGGATACACAAAGCTGCAGGGACTAATCCCTTAGCCACTTAGCTGCATTGGGATGGTCGTCGCAAAAGTACTTCTTGGCGCGGAAGGGACGCATGCCGGTCACCTTGACCAGGCAATCGGTGCGAGGCATAAGCCCAACCTCGCCTGGGGTCATCACGCAACCGCGCACATCTACGGCAGTGCGCTCGGCGCCCACGTACTTGGTGCCCAAAACCGACTCGCCACACAGTTCGCTTATGTAGTTCTGCGTCGCGATGTTGCTGCCGCCACCCATATAGACCAAGCTATCGCAGTTATCGAGGATGGTAAGCGCCGTTGATTTGCCGTACACGACATCGAGCTGGCTCAGCGATTGCGCACACATCAAAAAGCTAATGCCGCGACTGCGCACGGTCGCAATGCTGCGCTCAAAATCGGGGATGCGTCCCACATTGGGAAACTCATCGAGCACAAACTGCACGCGACGCTGCAAATGGCCGCTGGGGCTGGCATCGGCACGGCGCTGGGCAAGGTTAAACAGCTGCTTAAGGGCAACGTTCGCAAGCCATGCATTAGCCGAATCGTTGTCGCTCACTTTAAGATCGATCACGCGCTTGCCCTCGTCAATACGATCAAGACGCATCTCGTCATTCTCAAAAACGCGCATGAGCTGAGGCGTCTTAAGCCGCGAGATAGTTGCATTGAGCGTGATCAGAATACTCTTAAGCGTCCTATCTGCCGCACCTCGAAAATCGCGATACTGCTCAACGCCATACAGATCAGCGTTCTCCGCACCATACTTATCGAGAAACTCCCTGGACTCTACCTCTTCTACAAGGTAGTCCAACGGGAATCGCCCCTCACCATCTCCCGTAACCTTGATGAGCGCAGCCAGTTTAAAGACGTTGTTCATCTTAAGGTAGCGGCGCGGAGCCTCAGGATCCCCGCCTGGCGCAAATGTGCCAGCAAGGCACTCCAGGAGGAACAGGATTCCAACAATCGCTCGAAGCAGCAGGTCGTTCGCGTTGTCCCAAAACGGGTCGTTCCTAAAGCTGCGCCTGTCAGGATCGATCCCCTCCATGATTGCCGCCACCGTGGTGGGGATATCCTCGACATCCATCACGTAGCGCAGGGGATCGTACCCGGACGACCGCTCGGGATTGATGGTGTCGAGAACCGTTACCTCGTAGCCGTCCTCTTCAAAGCCTTTTCCCGTGCGGCGCAGTAACTCGCCCTTGGTGTCTGTGACCACATAGCAGCACTCGTGGTGGTTGAGCAGGTTGGGCAAAACGAAACTCGCTGTTTTGCCGCTACCAGTACCGCCAAAGGCAAAAACATTGTTGGACACGCTTGTCTCCCAGTGCTTGTCGCCCTCGTAGAAAGCCACCGTGGCACCTTGCGCCAAGATCACATCGCGCTGCTCATCGCCGGATGACAGCGCCTGCATCTCCTCCTTAGTCGCCCACTTCTTGGTCTGATACTCCGTTTGCTGCGCGGCCTCGTAGCCGTACATCTTGATGACTGACATGGCGTGGCTCCTTTCTTGTCCGTGACGTTGGTGGTTGTTAAGCAATGCGATCGACACCGTCGTCCTCATTGAGCTGTGCCGAGCGCGACGACTTGGTCGCGTGGCCGATCAGGCGCTCGGCCTGCGCCAGATAACTCTCGCGAGCAGCAGTTGAAACCGTCCCGTCGCGCAGATACGCAAGCAATGCATTAATCATCAGCTTGTCGAGCAGGTCGTATCCCTTGGCCCGAGCGCAGTTGAGGAGGTAGCGGTCCTGAAGCCCCCGTACCTTAGTTGCCAAATCGATTTCCATCTTTTCCTCCATGTAATAAAAAGTGTGTCGTTCGTCCAAAAGTGCCTCAAACGGGCGTTTGACGCATAACTCAAAGTTGAAACGCGGACTCGTATCGAACACGCGTCGTTGCACCTTGAGGTAGCGCTTATAAAACATGACGGCATCATCTTCATCCGCCGTAAAGCCACGCGATCCATCGCGGTGCAGCCGGTCGTAAGGCTTTTTGCTATCGATATGGCGCACGAATGGGGACGGAATATAGGCATCCTTCTTGACGTTGTACTTCATCCCTGTCGTAACCTGCTCAAACAAGAGAACGCCAGCTGACTTAAAAGCCGCATTACATCCATGCCTAAACATGCTCACCACGGCTGCCACGCTGCCCATGCAGCTATCGCGCGGGGAAAAATACAGCGAAAGCAAAGCGAGCGTCGCAGCAGTCAAAAGCTCGCGGGCCTCGTGTACATCGGCTCGATACTGCTCGGGCACCAGCCCGGGAATATCGGGCGAGCGCTCTTCCAGCACGCCAACGAGCGATTTAGCCAGGCGCTCGACGTTCTTCTCGCCGCAGTACGGACACGGAAGTGGCAGCTCTGCCTTCCTGTTCACTTCGCACATACCGCGGAGATCCTCGTCGATCGCACTGAGGAATGCCTCGTAAATACTGTCCCGTTTCTTCATGAATGCTTCTTTCTATCCGGTTTCAGGTGGTTGATGTAAGTCTGTTCTAAGTTCTAGAATGTTCTGACGCTAGAACGATGATTATTGATCTAACCTGTAGTTTCATAAGTGAAATCATCCTGCTCGATTGCTTAGTTTGCCTAAAGGCTACAAAGCGAATGTATCAAGCAATTGCTATTGAGTTGGCTTTGGATTGCTTCGAGGATAGCACAGCGTGCTGTTCTCGTCATTAGAAATTTTAATATTTTTCTGCTAATATAAACCCACTGAGAAGAAAGGGCTCTATACATGCGTGAAACTACATCATCATTGCCACGCCTCACCGCCGCCGCCCTCTCGCGCGCGCTTAACCTGGAACAAGGCAGTCGCCTGCTCACTGTCCGTCTGCCTGGCGCTGTGGATGCCGAAGATCTCGCTAAGTGCTTTACCCTAAACGGTAACGGCGTGCCCGATATTTGTGAGCTTGAACCCGGAAAGCAGAATGCAAGCGATGATGATGCAGCGCCGGTGTTTGTCGATGCATCAAACTACTACCGCGCAAATAAGCACGATATCGAAAAAGACAGTGCCGCGCTCATCGATTATTTGGAGCCTGGCTACCTTGATTTTTGCGACTGGGGTCCTTTTATTTGGTGCCTGTATGCTCTCGCCCTTTCGGGCCGCACTCGAGCAGCCGTGGTACTTCCCGCCGATTTACTTGATAAAGCTGAACAAGCACGCACGATTTTGATACGCGAAGGGCTCATCGAGAGCGTCGTTTATTTGCCACTTTCCGAGCCCAGGCCCTACATGACAAGCGCGCTCCTCATACTGTCTTCAGGAAATCGCAGCGTTGCATTTCGCAGCGCAATTGAGCCCGGACCGCGTTTTCAATATGTGACTAAAACATCGTATTACTCTGATATCACCTTTTCTATCTCTCCTGACTGGGCCCGCATTGATACCAATACGCCAAGATCGACGCCAATCGAAACGTCCACTTTTGCCACGCGCGAGCTGCTCCAACACCACGCCGCTCTCTCAAAAGGCAAAATCAGCCTCATCGCCATCACCCGAAACTACAGCGCCACACTCGGTGACTCTTTTACGCGAGTCGCGCCATTCATGCCCCGCGAGAGCACGACATCGAACGACATTGACGCAGTCGAGGTGCGCCGAATCTCATCTCAAGATTTTCAGGACGGCAATCTTCTGCCCGTAGATGCTTCAGATAATCAAAATAGCTCGGATTCTAAATTCGTAAAGGTGGACCCCAGCGTTCTCGATCGTTATGAGCTCCGCGCTGGAGATATCGTCATGCCGCGCATGCTGGGTCGCTACGGCGCGTCCAACCTGCTCGTCGTCAGCTCCGATGACGCTAAGCAGCATCTGGTTGCTTCGCATAACACCACCGTCATTCGCCCGTCATTCCAAACGATGACCGAAGATGAGCGCGTAGTGTTTTCGGAGATAATTGTTGGATACCTTACCGAAGGCCACGGGGCGCAGCTGATTCAAGCATTAACTGAAGCAGCCAGCATCCGCGCCATCCGTCCTAGCGACCTGTTTGAGATCGAAGTCCCGCCGGCGCTCGACCCGCGCACACGCGAGTATAGCGAATCCATCAACCGCTTTGCCGAGGTCGTAAGGACAAAGAAACAAGCCGAGGCCACTGTCGCCCAAGCCCAGCGCGACCTCGAAGGCGCAAAAAAGGCCGTCACCCAGGTGGTCGACCAGACCTGCGAATAGCGCATAGGCAGTAGAAACGTCTTAAGCCGGCGACAGGAACTAATTCTGCCGCCGGCTTAACTATCTAGCCTATTCCCATCCCGTGGTCTGAGGATTCCATTTGCACACATTCGCCGAATGATTAAAGCACGGTGTATACAACCGATTGACGACCTCTTCTGCCCCAGCAATGTTCCCCGCGAGATCAAGTACCCCCGCCTGCCTCGCCATCTTTACGTACTGTGCAGAACCATTTTGTTTCCACCAGAGAGGCGCCACGAACTCTTCCGGCATTGCCACTTTGCGGGCAGACGCTTCTTTCTCGACCCTCTCGACAAGCGTAGCCCCATCGACGAAGCAAGTTTTCGCGTACACCAAGATGTCGACTATATCCTTGATTCGCGATGAAGCACGGCCCTCATGCATCTCTATCATTGCGAGCAATTTATCTGCAAGGGCACTCTCCACTCGGCATACTCGATAGTCGCAGACTGGGAGCCCCTCGATATTCAGACGATCGATCGGCGCAAGAACCTCAGGCTCAAGTCCCCGCACTTCATCAATTACCAAGTCAATTGAAATTGGCTGTAGCTTCTTGGTTCCCATAAAGGGGGTGAACCACACCTTCGCACCGCACCGATACTCATCTTCTTCTTTGATTTGCTCTGCACGATCAAAGACGAACGAAACGAAATCCTCCAGATCAATCGAAGCAGCCTGCACCAGATCGACAATAGCCTCTTCGAGACTCTCCTCTTGAGCAACCAAGTCAATATCTCTTGTGACACGTGCATCGAGTGTTCGCGCCAGGACGCTTTGACCGCCCTTGAGCACAAAGCTGCCGTCATCTTCTGAAAAAACGCGACATAGGAAGCGATGAAAGTAGAAACCGACGATTGCCCGATTAGTATCCATTGGTGATTCTCTTGCGGCATTCCTAACAGCCATCTCCAATGCGGCAGGCGTTTTGTACTTCACCATGTCCTCCGTTTCGCATTACCCGTTCAGTACCATCAGCAAAGGCGCCATCAGCTCGCGTCGTTTGGCGGTTTTAGAGTTCTCCTCTACAAGATCCTTCAGCCGTTGTATATCGAGTCCACGTCCAAGCGCGTCGTGATAGGCATCGATAATTAATGAGGGATCCTCGCAATCGAGGCAAAGATCGACAAGCGTGCGCTCGGGTTTAGTTACCGGCAGGCCGTCGAGCCAAACGATGTCCCGCTCAGCAATCTCGCGCTTTACAAAAGAAAGGGATTCGTTTCTTGTATTGATACGCATGGGCGCGGTCATCCTGTAGGGGGACAGATAGAAATCGCCCATTTGCTGCAGGTTCGCCGCTGTCGTACCGCTCACGGCGATGCCATCCCACTGACGTTTTCTCTCCCACGCGCAAAGGGAGGGATTGGTGAGCTTCCAAAAGGCGTTGAGTTCGTCGGTGTCTCGGCGCTGCGTTCCAGACATCCGGTAGGCGCCGTGGCATATCCGTTCAAGACGCCCTGCGCGGCATGAGTGCGCCAGCGCATCTCGAGAGATGTCCATGCGAGCCGCCTGGGCTGTGGTGAACACGCCCTCGCTCTCGGAAAGCTCGCTTATCGCCGCTATGTTGCTAAAGTACTTCATGCTGCAATTGTAGGATATTTTCATACTTTTGCAACGTGATTTTTGATCCATTAGATCCGTTTGCCTTGTTTACCCCATTTCTGACGCCGTTTTGCACCGGCACCCCATCCCCCGCTATTGAGGTCTAATACTTTTCCGCGAAGTGAACGGCTGTTTTTGGACCCCTGAAACATCCGCATTTTTCGGCGGCAAAATCGTGGGATTTCAGCATTGAAACCGCAGGAAGCGGCACCTCTAAAGTGTCGATGCTTCGGGGGTCCGTTTTCACTCATTCACTTCTCGGAAAAGTATTAGACCTCGCTATCAGCTATCCCAAAGATCAGACCGCCCCTCCTTCACGCCACGCAAAACCTGCCTTTTCTGCCCCTGCCCGCCTCCGCACCACCCAAAAACTCATCCAACATTAATCTTGGCTCAAGAATCGCTTAATCTATAACCTGCACTATAGAGTTCGACCAAGGGCGGGGCGGCGCAACGCAAACCGCCGAACGCAACGCTCGCGCCCGAGCAAATTGCCCGGCGTCGCGCCCATCGAACGAAAGGACAGGTCATGGACGACCTCGAAAAAGTTGAAACCATCCGCACCAAGTGCAACGTGAGTTACACCGATGCCAAGGCGGCGCTCGACGCTGCCGACGGCAACGTTTTGGATGCCATCATTTGGCTCGAGTCGCAGGGCAAGACCCAGACCACGTCGGCGCATGCCGCCACCGAGTCCGCGCCAGTCGATGAGCCCTCTGCCGAGATGGTCGCCGCGCAGGTCGCTTACGAAAAGTCGAGCGAAAAGACCGACTTCTCCAAGAAGATGGACAGCGTGTGGGAGTACCTCAAAAAGCTCTTCCGCCTGAGTCTGGACACCAAGTTTATCGCCACGCGCCGCGATGCGATCATCCTCAACATTCCCATCCTGATCCCCATCGTCGCGCTGTTTGCCTGGGGCGCCACGATATGGCTGATGCTGATTGGCCTGTTCTTTGGCATGCGCTACCGCATCGACAGCGACGGTGATGTACCCGGCAGCATCAATAACCTGATGGATCACGCCGCCGACGCCGCAGACGACATCAAGCAAAATCTCAACGACGACAAGTAATCGCAGACGGGGGCACGTATGGCACGAATCCTGATTGTAGAGGACGAGGAGAAAATCGCCCGCTTTGTGACGCTCGAGCTGGAGCACGAGGGTTACCAGGTAGAGCACGCCGCCGACGGCCGCACCGCCGTGGACCTGGCGCTGGAGCGCGACTACGATCTGATTCTGCTCGACGTACTGTTGCCGCAGCTCAACGGTATGGAAGTGCTGCGGCGCATCCGCAAGCACAAGGATGTGCCGGTGATTATGGTCACCGCGCGCGATGCCGTGATGGACAAGGTGGCTGGGCTCGATGCCGGCGCCGACGATTACCTGACCAAGCCGTTTGCGATTGAGGAGCTGTTCGCACGGATCCGCGTGGCGTTGAAGCGCTCGGAGGCCATGCGGGCGGCTTCGGGCGTAGCTGGCGTCGGCGCCGGAGCGGGCATGGCGGGCGTCGCGGGCGAGAAGGCCACCGCGATGCCCCCGGCCAGTGACATGGCCCAGACCCCTGCCTCGCCCTCCCCTGCCACACTCACCGTGGGATCGGTTGCGCTCGACCCCGACCGCCGCGAAGTCACGGTCGGCGGCTCGCCCATCGCGCTCACGGCCCGCGAGTTCGACGTCCTCGCCCTGCTTATGGCGCACGCCGGCACCGTGCTCACGCGCGAGCGCATCGCGCATGAGGCGCTAGGCTACGACTACGTGGGCGATACCAACAACGTCGATGTGCACATCGCACATTTGCGCGCCAAGATCGAAGACGCTGGCGGCGCCCGCATCATCCAGACCGTGCGCGGGGTGGGCTATGTCTGCCGCGCATAACGCCGAGGCCAAGCGCGTCACCTCCATCGCCCGCGCCATCAACTGGGGCTATATGTGGCGCCGCTTGATGAGCTACGTCTGGCTCGATCTGTTGCTGATGGTGATTGCGGCGGCGATCCTCGTCTATGGATACAACCAGACGCTGCCCGACAGCGCGTTTACCGCAGGCTGGATTCCCGGCGCCACCGTTCACGGCATGTCGCTGACGCCCGCACGCGGCTGGGACCTGACAACGCTCACCTATACCGTCGAGTTTGCGCGTACCACCAAGACCTTCCCCCTCGCGCAGGACCTCGTCGCGCTATGGCCTCTCTACCTTGTCGTTATGGGTTGGCAGGTCATCAGCGTGCTCAACATGCTCGGCGGCGCCCGCCGCGTGCGCCGCACCATGGCGCCGCTCAACGACCTTGCCTTGCGCGTGGACGAGCTCGGCCGTATGCAGCTCTCCGGCGGCAAGATGGAAACGCTGGAACAGGCCATCGAGCGCGCAAGCGTCGACTCGCCGAGCGTCACCACCGGCGACGCCGACCTGGCAAGCATCGAGGTCGCACTCAACCGCCTGCTGCGCCAGATGCAAGAGGCCAAGCTGCAGCAGATGCGCTTTGTCAACGATGCGAGCCACGAGCTGCGCACGCCCATCGCGGTGATTCAGGGCTACGTGAACATGCTCGACCGCTGGGGCAAAGACGACCCGGACGTGCTGGCAGAATCCATCACCTCGCTCAAAGCCGAAAGCGAGCATATGCAGGAGCTCGTGGAACAGCTGCTGTTTTTGGCACGCGGCGATGCCGGTCGCACCGTGCTGCGGCGCGCGAATACCAACCTGGCTGCACTGGTCGGCGAGGTTTGCGAAGAATCACAGATGATCGATGCCGGGCACACGTATCGACTGGCCTTTGACGCTGCGCTTGTCAGCGACTCGCGCTGCGATGCGTCCGTCGATGTGGCGCTTGTAAAGCAGGCTCTTCGCGTGATCGTGCAGAATGCCGCCAAGTACTCGGATGCGGGAACGCCCATCTCGTTTGGCGTAGCGCCGGATGCGGGCATGGGCACGATCGACATAAGCGTTGAGGACGAGGGTATCGGCATGAACCAGGAATCCGCAGCTCACGCGTTCGAGCGGTTCTACCGCGCCGACAACGCGCGCGATGCCGGCGCGCAGGGCTCGGGTCTGGGGCTTGCCATTGCCAAGTGGATCGTCGATAGCCATGGCGGTGTCATCGGTGTGACCTCGGTCGAAGGGGTCGGCAGCCGCTTTACGATTCGCCTGCCACGGTAGGGATGCCCCCTCGTGGATCGAGGTCTAATACTTTTCCCGAGAAGTGAACGACCATATTCGGACCCCCGAAGCATCCGCATTTTTCGGCCGCAAAATCGCAGGATTCCAGCATCGAAACTGCAGGAAACGATGCCCTTAAAGTGTCGATGCTTCGGGGGGGGCTGATTTGTCTCGTTCACTTCTCGGAAAAGTATTAGACTTCGGTTTTTTGACCGTTGCAAAAGTCGATCCCTCGGCATAAATAAAGGGATAAGGCCATACGGCCCTATCCCTTTTTGCTAACTAAAGCAGCTCGTGCGCTACTCGCGGCACAGGTGCACGGCGAAGCCGGCGAACTCGCGCTTAAAGTACACGAGCTTGGTGCTACCGTCGGGCAGCAGCGCGCGCGACTCCTCGTTGACCTCGAGCCCGCGCTCGGCAAACCACTTCTCGGCCGCATCGATGTCGTTGACGGCAAAGCCAATGTGGCCCTTGGTGCCACGACCGTTCTGCTTCATAACCTCGACCAGCGAATCGTTAAAGTACGAAACCGGGGTCTCGATAACGGGCAGGCCCATCATCGTCGAGAACAGCTCCGCGATCTCCAAGGCGTCTGCCGGGTCGGCAGCGTTAATGCCCACATGGGCAACGCGCATACCAAAGAGCTCTACCGGATTGGCGTTCTGCTCACTCATGCAGGCAGCGCCTACTGAGCCATGACGTCAAGAACGGCCTTCTCGGCGGCAACGCGGTTCATGCCGGTCATGAAGGGCACGCCGCTCACGTACGGGCAGGTGAGGCCCTCGGGGGCAACGGTGGTGGCGATCAGCAGGTCGGCGCCCTCGTCGCAAGCGTCCTTGGCCTCGGAGATGGCGCACTGCACGATCTCATACTTGTCGGCGTAACCGTTGGCGTCGAGCAGGGTGGCGACCTTCTGGGCAACGAGCGTGGAAGTAGCAGCGCCAGCACCGCAAGCCAAAACGATTTTCTTCATAGGTAATGTCTCCCTTCATGGTTTACTTTAGGTAAGTGTACCGCAGCGAGCGATGGCACTCGGCCTCGATGAGCTTTTATGCCAGTTTGCTTGCGCGCCCTTGATTATCGACTTTATCCGAACACCTCCCACATTC
>NZ_QSPG01000009.1:0-90535 GCF_003436395.1 Collinsella sp. TM06-3
CCATTGTGGCCCTTGACAGTGGATTGGGTCATATGAGCGAGAGGAGGCCCTTTCCGTGGGAGACCTTGGAATCGTCCGCGGCATTGGCGCGAATTCCCGCCTCGGGGAGGCGCCACATGTGAGCCGCGAAGACCACCAGCGCGGCAGAGACCACCGCGAACTGGATTTGAGGAGCCATGTCGAGCAGCCGACCGACGATCAGGACGACGATGGCATAGCCGATAGTGCCACCCATGCGAATGCGAGAAAAGTCCAGGCCAGAGCGATCCGCGAGCTCGATGACGAGGGAGTCGCTCAGGGGCAGGAGCCCCGAGAAAAACGCCGAGAACGCAAAGGTTACGAGAAGGACCGGGACGAACGTCGACGCCAGGTAATACAGCGGAGCGAGTACCGCCGCCGCAAGGCAGAGGATCACGATGACCGCGCGGCGGCGCCCGAGCTTGTCGGCGATCGTCGACCAGAGCGGCTGGATGGCGAGCGCACACACCGGGGTCGCCGCGAGGAGGATGCCGGTCTGGGCTGCGCTGAGGCCGAGGCTCGTGTAGTGAGCGGAGAGGAACGGCGAGTACACGCCCGCGCAGACCCAGTAGAGGACGTTCGCGAAGAACAGCGAAGTCATGCTTGCGTTTGTCCTGGCGTTGTGCATCGTGCTTCTCCCTTCTTGCTCGCCGGGTGCCTGTCTGGGCTTCGAAGTGATTCGCCATCTAGCGTGAAACAAAGTTGTGAGGCGTTGGAACAATGTTCTGTTGTTTCATCGTTTTCGTGCCGTTGTTTCACGGCTCATAAGATAGCAGCTCAAGATGAGATTGCGCCGGGGAAGCACCGATTTACCGTGAACGGTAGGAAATCAGCGGTGAAACGCTATTTCACCGCTTATGAAACATTTTGCTTTATTTTCACCTCTCTTGACCTAAGATACGAAGCAAACTAGGGCCAAGGAGTAACCATGGATAAGACAGGGGATGTGCTCAGCCACATCTGCGCGGTCATGAACAGCCTATCCCCCTCGGAGAAGGCAATCGCAACGTATGTGCTCGACCACCCGTCGGACGTCGCAACGATGACCGTCCGCGAACTCGCCGCAGGAACCGGTACGTCACCGGCGTCTGTTTCGAGGTTCGCAAGGACGCTTGACTACCGAACCTATTCGGACATGCGTCTGGCGCTCGGCATATCCATCAGCAGGGCCTCCGGCGAGGAAAAGGCCACGGGCGGCAAGGTTACTCTGGACGACGTCGAGGGCTCCATTAAGTACGTCCTGTCTCACAAGGTCAAGGAGCTCTCCCAAACCGCCTCGCTCATTGACTCCGATGACTTTTCGACAGTCGTCAATCTGCTCCACAACGCCAACCTCGTCCTGATTGCGGGCGTCGGCAACTCGATTAGCATGGGCGTAAACGCGGCGTTCAAGCTCTCACAGGTTGGAGTCAGGGCGTTTTGCCCCAGTACCACCGATGCCATGGTCTCCGCCGCAACCAGCCTCAAGGAGAATGACATCCTGCTCGTCATTTCGACGTCCGGATACTCGAAGCGCCTCGTCAACATATTCGACTCTGCCGAGGATTCGAACACCCCCATCATCATGATCACAGACAACCCAGATACGCCGCTCGCGAAGCGTGCCACGTATATCATCCGAGCCATCTCGCGAGATCAGGCCATCACCGGAACCGAGGTCGCCTTCTCGCACAGCTCGATCAACTTCGTCATCGAGCTGCTGTTCCTCTTCCTGACCTCTTGCTGGGATGACCCGGTAGAGTTTAACAGGATCATCTCGAAGAATCTCTTGGGAGACAGGCAATACAGCTAGGACGACGCACACCGGCGCACCGACGCCCAGACCGAAACGGGAGGACCCCTTGATAAAGCTCATCCTCGCAGACATGGACGGGACCCTGCTGCCGTTTGGCTCAAGGGTCGTATCGGAGCGCACGCACAGCGCGATTCTTTCGGCGCTTGATGCGGGCATCGCGTTCGGCCCCGCAAGCGGCCGCGACTACGCCGACCTGGCCGATGCCTTTGACGGCGACGCGCGCTGTTTCTCGACCGGCATCATGGCCAACGGAAAGAAGGTCTTCTCCAGCGGCGAACTCGTGTTCAAAAAGACGCTCTCGACGGAGGCCCTCGTCAAGCTCGATAGCGCCGTACGCCCCTACGCGGGGACGTCACTCTGGCTAGTCGCCGATGTCGATGAGACAGGCAAACGCTGCGAGCAGTTCCTCTGCGCCGTCGAGCCTGGCGACGAATTCGCCCTGGAAGTCGTTAAGGACTCCGGAAGAGACATGGCGCTCGGAGACGTGCCCACGAACCGTGACGTCATAACCGCCGGCATCTTCGTCAACGT
Source organism: Collinsella sp. TM06-3 (assembly GCF_003436395.1). Classification (NCBI taxonomy): domain Bacteria; kingdom Bacillati; phylum Actinomycetota; class Coriobacteriia; order Coriobacteriales; family Coriobacteriaceae; genus Collinsella; species Collinsella sp. TM06-3. The sequence goes on from NZ_QSPG01000009.1 coordinate 2,345, forward strand.
CAGCTCCGCCCCGACGGAAGTCGTTCGGAGTCGATGCAAGGAAGCCTGCCCAGAACTTGATTTCCCCTCGCCCGTCCCATTCTTCCTCGATGTTGTTCCGGCTGGCTGGAGCAAGGTAAACGGACTCGACGCGCTTCTCGGCAGCCTTGGGGTCACGCTGGACGAGGTCGCTTTTATCGGAGACTCGGAAAACGACGTGACGCTCCTCGAAAAGGTGCCGAACTCCTACGCAGTCGCGGGCGCGATGCCAGAGGCGAAGGCCGCGGCCCATCACCTGATCGGGAACGCAGCCGAGGACTCCGTCGCGAAGCTCATCGAACAGATTGTCCAGCAGCGAGGCTAGGGTTCCGCCAGCGTGGCATGCGCCGCGTGCCTCGTCATCCGTTCGTGGCGCGCTACCTCGTGACGATCCAGAGCGTGGCCATCGTCGCGACGCCGATGCCTACGATGAGCGCGGCCCACAGGACGCGGACCACGGGGTTCATGTCGCCCGTCACCACCATGTCGTTCGCGTGCCAGAACCAGCTCTCGTTTCCCTTGCGCATGATGCACTCCCTTAGCCTCGATTACGCCATCTATGGCCGAGCAATCGCAGGTCACGTGCCATAGATTTGCCCTACGCCCAGCTTTCAGTTCTGTAAGGCGGCGGGAGCCTGTGCGAGGCCCCGAGTCCTGAGGCCGTTGCAATGAAAATGGGAATCAAGGGGCACGCATCAATCATATGGGTTCCTTTCGAGGGCGATGGCAAACGAAGCATCCATCATATAATGGAGCGACGCAACCAGAGAGGTCACCCATGGAATTTTATGCAAGCTGCCCCGAGGGCTTTGAGTCCGCACTCGCCGATGAGCTTAAACGCCTCGGGCTTTCGCATGTCCGCCGCCTGAAGGGCCGCGCTACGTTTGAGGGCGAGCTTGAGCAGGGCTATCGCGCGTGCCTGTGGTCGCGCCTGGCGAGCCGCGTGTTCGTGGTACTCGAGCGCTTTGAGGCGCAGGATGCCGACGAGCTGTACGATAGCGTTTACGACATCGCCTGGGAGACCATCATCCGCCCCGGCGCCACCATCGCCATTACCGCCCGCGGCGTGACCGAGCAGCTGCGCAACACGCGCTTCTCGGCCCTGCGCGCCAAGGACGCGCTGTGCGACCGTCTGGCCGAGACCACAGGACGTCGCGCCGATGTCGACGCCGCCGATCCCGACGTTCACCTGCTGCTTTCGCTGCGTCAGCGCCGTGCGAGCATAAGCCTGGACCTTTCGGGCGATCCGTTATTCAAACGCCTGCCGCCTGCCGCGACCCGCGCCGGCGAGGGTACGCACGTGCTGCGCCCCGACTACGCCGCCCTGGTGCTTTCGCAGGTCGGCTGGACCGCGCTATGCGAGCGCGAGCTGACGGCCGACGATTACGAGAACGAGGCTCTGCCCACGCTGGTCGACGCCTCATGCGCCGGCGGCGGTCTGCTGCTAGAGGCCGTGAACATTCTGACCGACCGCGCCCCGGGCGCTGCACGCGAGCGCTGGGGCTTTGAAGGCTGGCAGCTGCACGACGCCGCTCTGTGGAAGCAGCTACTTGCCGAGGCACGCGAGCGCGAGGCGGCAGCGCGCGAGCGCCAGGCACGCATCGTCGCCGTGGACATTGACCCTGCCGCCCGCAAGACCGCTGAGCGCATGGTCAAGTGTGCCGGCTACAAGCGCTTTGTCGAATTTTGCGCCGCCAAGTCCGCCACCGTACTGGACCATGCGGGCGCCGTTGCCGGTGCCGCCGTGGTCGCGGATGCGACCGAGACACCGCTTTCGCTCATGCATGACACCATGACGCTCATCGGCGAGCTGCGCCGCGCGCCCGAGCTTGCCGCGGCGCCGGTCGCCGCGCTCACCCGCGACGGATTGCTGGCCCGCGCACTCCACGCCGAGCCCGAGCGCTCAATCGCCGTCATGCCCAACAACGAGGAGGCGACCATCGAAGTCTGGCCCTCTCTCGACCACGCCGCCGCAGCATTTGAGGCTGCGACCAGCGCGGATGCCGAGGCCGAAGTTGCGGATGCCAACGAAGTCAGCGACGAAGCCACCGCTTCCGTCATGCCCGAGCCCGCCGCCACGCTCGACCTGGGCGACGGCAAGCCGCTGCCCGTGCTCATCCCTGAATCTGAGCAGTTCGCCAACCGCCTGCGCAAGAACGCCCGCCTGCGTCGCAAGTGGGCGCGCCGCGAGGGCGTAAGCTGCTACCGCGTCTACGATGCCGACCTGCCCGACTACTCCGCCGCCATCGACCTGTACGAGGGTTGCCCACAGACTCCAGGCCGCTGGCTCGTCATCGCCGAATACGCGGCGCCCAAGACCATCGACCCGGCGCTGGCCCAGGCCCGCATGCTCGATATCTTGGCCATCGCGCCGCGCATCCTGGATGTTCCGGCCGAGCACGTGCACGCCAAGGCCCGCATGCGTTCGCGCGGCGGCTCGCAGTACGGCAAGCAGGGCGCCGGCAAGGGCGGCTCGGGCGAGCGCGCCAACATCGCGCGCCGTCGCCTCCCGCTCATCGAAGAGGGCGGGCTCACCTTTGCCGTCAACTTTGACGACTATCTGGATGTGGGCATCTTCCTGGACCACCGCGTCACCCGCAACCTAGTGCGCGAGCACGCCAAGCAGGCGCGCCGCTTCCTCAACCTGTTTGCCTACACCGGCACTGCCACCTGCTATGCGGCAGACGGCGGCGTCGAGGAGACCGTGACGGTCGACCTCTCCAATACCTATCTGGACTGGGCCGAGCGCAATATGCGTCAGAACGGCTTTGTGGGCCCGCAGCATCACTTTGTGCGCGACGACGTGCTCGCCTGGATTCGCGACCAGCGTCAGACGCGCAACCGCTGGGACCTGATCTTTGTCGACCCGCCCACGTTTTCGAACTCGTCCAAGATGGGCCGCCGCACCTGGGATGTTCAACGCGACCATGTTGAGCTTTTGGCCGGCGTGTCGCGCCTGCTCGCACAGGGCGGTCATGCCATCTTTAGCTGCAATCTGCGCGGCTTCCGCCCCGAAACGCGCAAGCTCGCGCGCGCGGGCGTCGTGCTGGAGGACATTACGGCGCAGACCATCCCCGAGGACTTCGCGCGCAACCAGAAGGTGCACCATTGCTATATCGTGCGCCGCCTGCCCATCGAGGACGCCATGGCCGAAGCCGGCTTTAGCGCCGAGGAGATTGCCGAGCGAACCGAGGAGCTGCGCAACCCCGAAGCCCGCAAGCCTCGCGCAGCATCGCCCGCGCACGCGCAGGCCGGCAACGGCAAGTCGAACTTTGCCGCCAAACCCTCCCCTGCCGGCAAGCCAAAAAAGAAGAAGTTCTACGCCAGCAAGCCCAAGGGCAAATAACAAAGTTGCGGTGGAATACGGACTGTTTTGCCTGGAATTAGGCAAATTTAGACCGTATTTCACCGCAACTCATATTGGGATGGCGGGTGCCGTCCTAGCCTTGGGTGACCAGCCGGTAGCCAATGCCCACGTGCGTCTGGATATAGCGCGGGTGCGCGGGGTCGGACTCGATCTTCTTGCGCAGCGTACCCATAAAGACACGCAGGCTCGCCAGGTCACTCTTGGTCGCCGTGCCCCAAATCTCGTGCAGGATAAACTGGTGCGTCAGCACCTTGTCGGCGTTGTGTGCCAGCAGGCACAAGAGCTTGTACTCGATCGGCGTCAGATGCAGTTCCTCGCCATCCATCGTGGCGATGCCGGCATCAAAATCGATATGCAACTCGCCGGTATCGAACGAGCCCTCGGAGACAACACCGCCCGCCTGCGCATACGAAAGGCGCCTGAGCGTGGTGCGAATGCGCGCGAGCAGCTCCTCGACCGAAAACGGCTTAGTCAGGTAGTCATCGGCGCCGGCATCGAGCGCTCGGATCTTGTCCGCGTCCTCGCTGCGCGCCGAAACCACGATGATCGGCATGCCCGACCACGCGCGCACCGACTCCACCACCTTGACGCCGTCCATATCGGGCAGGCCCAGATCGAGCAGCACAATGCTCGGCGCCTGCGACGAAGCGGCGGCGATGGCGGCGTGGGCGGTCTCCACAGCCATATGGCGCAAACCGTGCGCCTCGAGCGCGGCGACGATAAGGTTGCGGACGGCGGGATCGTCCTCAACGACCAAGATGAGCGGTTTCACGGCAGAGTTCGGCACAGCGCTACTCCTTATCAAACGAAACGTCGGCGGCGGGAAGCTCAATCGTAAAGACCGAACCGTGCGGGTCCGCCGCGGTAACCTCTATGCTACCGCCATGTGCCAGCGCAATGGAGCGGCAGAGCGAAAGCCCCAAGCCCACACTGCGGCAGCTGTCGGCCAGGCCATGGTTGGCGGTGTAGAACGACTCAAAGATCCGCTCGCGGTCCTCGGGCGCGATGCCCGGGCCGTCATCGGCCACCGAGCACGCCACGCATCCATCATGGACGCCAATCGAGATCACGATATGCGAGCCCGCAGGCGTATAGGCGATGGCGTTGTTCACCAGATTGACCACCAGCTGCACCATCAGGCGCGCGTCGACGTTGACAAGCGCCGGCTCATCGCACGCCACCACCTTAAGGTCGTGCTCGCGCACGGCCGGGTTTACGTGGCGCAGCGCCTCCTCGACGATATCGTCCATGAGCTCGAGCGTGGTCGACAGGTGCATACCGCCGCCCTCGAGCTTGGTGATGGCGAGCAGATTCTCGACAGTGGCGTTGAGCCATTGCGCGTCCGAGCGAATGGATAGGAGCATGCCGCGGCGTGTCTGGTCGTCGAGCACGGCCGTGCCGGTCGAGCCCTGGTCGAGCAGCACATCGGCATTACCCGAAATACTGGTAAGCGGCGTGCGCAGGTCGTGCGAGATGGAGCGCAGCAAGTTGGCACGCAGCTGTTCGTTTTTGGCGAGCACCGCCGCCTCCTCGCGGGCCTCCATGGCGCGGGCGCGATCGAGCGCCAGCTCGCCTTCGCTCACGATGGCATCGGCAAGCGTCCGCTCCTCGGGCGTCAGCGCATCGGGCTCGGCGACAATGGCGAACACCCCCACCACCGAGGCGGGATCGCCCGCGCGCACCATGGTGTCGCCCGAGCGCACGGTCAGGTATATGCCGTAGAACGCCGAGGCGCCATAGGTGGCATCGAGCGGCGTTCCCACATAGGCGGACGCCGAGAGCCGCGGCGGCATCTGCGGCGCCAGCTGGTGTACCGGCGCGGCATCGCCCACGGCCGTGTACGTCGTGCGCGGCAGCAGGTCATCGTTATCGGCATCGGCGCTATACCACACGACCGGACAGTCCGAAAGACGCGCCAGCTGCGTTGCCATAGCGTGCACAATCTGTTGCTGATCGCCACACCGCTGCAGCATGCGGTTGGTCTCGAGCACCATCTGCGTGCGACGGTCGCTGGCGGCAGCCTGCGCCAAGGCGCGGCGCAGGGCCAGCGCGATCGAGCTCGATACGAGCGAGACCGCAAACATGATAAAGAACATGCCGGGATAGACGCGGTCGATAAACGACAGCGCGTAGCGCGGGTCGACAAACAAGAAGTTGTAGAGCGCCACGGCGGCAGCCGAGCTCAGCAGACAGTACAGGCGGCTCCAGGTAAAGAAAGCGCACAGCTGCACGGCGAACACATAGACGATCATGATGCTCGGCGCGAGCCCCGGATGGTCGAGCAGCGCGCCCACAATCGTCGCCGCGGCTAGCAGCCCCGCCGATACGCAGGCGTCATACAGAGGGCTGCGACGCGTCAGCGTTGTACGCCGCCACCAAAAGTTCTCGGCAATATCGCCGTCCGCACGGACGTCCATCAGCGCCCCGCCCCTCTCTCAAAAACAAAAACCACCACAAAGGGGACTGGCACCTTTGCGGTGGTGGCCTCCTTGTGGTGGTTTCAAGTGTATAGCCTTTGCAGCCTGCGGTCGCTAGACAAACAGCAGACGTCGACTACGGACGCTCGTCGGGAGCCAGGCGCTGCATCTTGCTCACGGCCTTAAACTTGGTGAACAGCGGCACGTACTCAAAGCTCACGTTGGAGTTCTCCAGGCCGTACCAGCGCGCAGGCGTGCCGGCGGCGCGGCGGATGATGTACTTGAGCGTGATGGCCGTACGCTCGCTGGGCTCCACGTCGCTTTCGGGCGCCAGCAGCTTGCGGATCATGACGAACTTAAACGTACCGATGTTGCCCGGGTCCTTGTAGACCGAGTAGTCATGCGTCTGCGCCGGCAGCTCGCCGCTGGCAGCCAGGTCCTGAACAACCTGGCGCAGGTAAGCATTGACGCGCTGGTTGATCTTATAGCCCAGGTACAGATGCACGCGGAATACGTAGTCGGTGCCGAACGTCTCGACCGAGTAGGCAAAGGTATGCGGCTCCTCCATGGTCTCGACATTCACGAACCACCAGGCGCGAGCGCGCTTGGGGTGCTTATCCAAAATCGAGTAGACGATATCGCGGTCGATATAGTCGGTGTTGGTGTCCTTGGTCAGGTACACGATGTTGTCGCTCATGAGCTCGTAGCGATCGTCGTCGCGCAGGCGTTTGAGCTGCGGCAGATAGCTGCGCAGCGGCAGCAGCGTAAACTGACGTTGCTCGACCGCCGTGCCGTTGTACCAGCACACCATAATGCCCATGATGAGTGCAGCCATGAGGATGGTGAAGTAGCCGCCGTGGAAGAACTTGGTGAGCGAGCTCACAAAGAAGAAACCCTCGAGCAAAAGGAAGAAGGCGGCAAAGATCCACGGCGCGACCTTGAGATTGCGCTCCACGTGCAGATAGAAGAAGAGCAGCATTGTCGTGCACATCATGGTCAGGGTAATGGCCAGGCCGTACGCGGCCTCCATGTGCGCCGAGTTCTGGAACAGCAGCACCACGACGACGCAGCCCACGAGCATAACGTTGTTGACCATGGGGATGTAGAGCTGGCCCTTGGTCTCGGCAGGATAAAAGACCTGCATATGCGGCATGAGGTCCAGGCGGCTGGCCTCGGACACCAGCGAGAATGCGCCGGTGATGAGCGCCTGCGAGGCAATGATGGCCGCGACGGTGGAAAGGCCGACGGCAAAGGGGCGCAGACCCGGGGCGAGCATCTGGTAGAAGGGGTTGAGGTCGGCGATACCCATGAGCTCCGGGTTGCCGGCGTTGTTGATAAGCCACGCGCCCTGGCCCATGTAGGACAGCAGCAGGCAGCACTTAACGAACGGCCAGGTGGCATAGATGTTGCCGCGGCCCACATGGCCCATGTCGGAATAGAGCGCCTCGGCACCGGTGGTAGCGAGGAAGCAGCTGCCCAAAATCATGATGCCCGCATGGTTGTTGGGGCTCAGCAGAAAAGCGATGCCACGCACCGGGTTGAGGCACAGCAGCACCGCGGGATACTGGCAGACAAAGAACAGGCCCGTACCGCCCAGGAACAGAAACCACAGCGTCATGATGGGGCCAAAGGCACGGCCGATCTTTGCCGTACCGATGCGCTGCACCAAGAAGAGCACAATGATGATGGCAAGCGTGATGGCCACGACGCGGGCCTGATCGTCGCCCAACACAGCATGGACTGCCGGAATGGTGCGCAAGCCCTCGATAGCCGTAGTCACGGTAACGGCAGGCGTGAGGATGCCATCGGCGAGCAGTGCCGCGCCGCCCAGCATGGCGGGGATGATGAGCCATTTGCCGCAGCGCTTAACCAGGCTGTACAGGGCAAAGATACCGCCCTCGCCGTGGTTGTCGGCGCGCAGCGAGATCAGCACGTACTTGACGGTCGTCAGCAGCGTGACCGTCCACACAACAAGGGAGAGCGCGCCGAGTACGAACTCTTGCGTGACGCTTCCGATGCCGCCGTTGCCGGCAACGAGCGCCTTGGTTACATACATAGGGCTGGTGCCGATATCGCCGTACACCACGCCCAGCGTGACGAGCATCGCCGAGATGCTCACAGGAATCGCAGCGTGCGAGGCTGCCTCCTTGGCCTTTTGTTCCATAAGCCGGTTTCCTCCCAACTTTAATGTTCGAAGGGATTATAGGCAATCGGCCTGCGCTTGCACGGCACCGTTTTCCCAGCTAGATAAAGATTTATACAGTCTTTAGGCCACCGCGGCGATATGGAACGTGACAAAGGGACTGTCCCTTTGTCACATTAGCTACTTGCCGAGCCAGTTTTTGAACCACCACTCCATGGAGCGGCTCATCTCGGCCATAAAGGGGCTCGTGTGCTTGCGGGTATAGATGTCCACGACGCGCTCCCCCACCTCGTGGGCATGCGGGCGAAACATCGCGTCCATCTCGGCTACCTGCGCATCCATAGTCGCGTCGTCCGCACGGCGGTAGCGCTCCTCGTGCACCAGGTTCACCACGGGATGCGCGATCGCCGGGCGCTCTTTGCGAGGCGTGCCGATGATGAGCATCGACAGCGGCATGGTATACGGAGGCAGATCCAGCAGCTCGGCCACTTCCTCGGCATTCTCGACGATGTCGCCGATGTAGCAACTTCCCAGCCCCAGGGCCTCGGCAGCGACCACGGCATTTTGCGCAGCGATCACGGCATCCTGGGCCGCGATGGCAAAGTCGCCCAAACCCGGTGCACGACGGGGCGACTTGCCCGTGCGCTCTACAAACTCGGGCTCAAAGCAGCCCACATGCTCAAACAGATCGATCCACTTGGCATAGTCGACCACAAATATAAGTGCCCAGGGCGCCTTGGCAATCATAGGCTGATGGTCGCACAGGTCGGCCAGACGGTCCAGCGTAGCCTGCTCGCGAATGCTCACGATGGAATACATCATCATGGCGCCCGCCGACGGCGCGCGACTCGCCGCATGCAAAATCGCCGCCCGCTGCTCGTCAGTCACCGCTACGGGACGGTCGTTGTCATCGCGCGCAAAAGCGCGCGTGGACGAACGATGCTCCAAAATGTCCAGCACCGCGTTGCCCGTAGTCTCGACCGGATAGCCGTACGTATCCACGACCGCAGCTCCGTCGCCGCCCATGTCCGCCTTGCAAACCTGCTCGCTCATCGCCCTACCCTCGCCATTTCTTTAAGAAGCCTTTACGTTTCCGTGTAATTCCCGTCCATTATCGCGCAGGTGGGCGCTCCATTGCGCAACACCGCCACTCACGCGCGTTATTATGGCTGGTTGTTGTGCGTAGCCGTCAAATGCTGCGCATATCTTGGTAACAATCGGGTAAACCCCCGCTTTCGTAGGTTTTAAGTTTGTGAGGAGTCTCAGCATGTTCGCTGCCGCCATCTCGCTCGTCGGTCTTGCGGCGACCGTCTACCTTGTCCTGCGCGAGGCCAAGGCCATTCGCGCACAGTCGGGCACCGTTGCCAAAAGCGCTCTTGGGTGGAGCGTCGCCTTCGGCCTGTTCCAGCTCTTTTTGACCATTTGGGGCGCCGTGGGCCTCGTCGCTCAAAACGAGCCGCTCGCCTTTGTGATGCTCATCCTGACCAATGCCATCCTCACCGGATGCGCCTGGGCCAGCATCGCCCGCGACCGCATCGCACCGCGCGTCTTTGCGTTCGCCGGGCCCGATGCGCCCGCCCCCACCGGTAAGCTCGCCCGCCTGCGCGGCGCCTTTGTGGGCAAACCGCTCGTCGCCGCCGTCTTATGCCTGCTGCTCGCCGGCGTCTTTGCGCTGCTGGGCATGGAGGTCTCGTCCAACCACGACTTTACCTGGGTCTACCCCCTGTGCATCCTGCTCGAGTGGGCCATCATCACCGTGCTCATGACCGGCTTGTTCTTCCTATTCCAGCGCCACGGCGCAGCTCCCGCGGTCCTGGCCTTTGCCCTCTTTGTCCTGGGCATTGCCGAGTTCTTCGTCATCACGTTTAAATCCATGCCGATCCAGCCGGGCGACCTTTCGGCCATCTCCACCGCCGCCGCGGTCGCCGGCAACGGCTACACCTTCTCGATCTCGCTGTTCTGCGTGCTGTCCATGGGCTTTACCGCCATCGCCATGCTGCTGTGCGAGTACGCCGGCCTGGTGGCACCGCACCGTCAGAAGGGTGCCGCCAACGCCAAGCGCATGCTGCTCACCAACCTGCTCGTGGCGGTGCTGTGCCTGGGCGGCGTGACCGCGCATGTCACGCTCATCGACTACTACAACACCCTCGGCATCACCGTCTACACCTGGCGCCCGCTCGAGAGCTACTGGCGCGAGGGCTACCTGCCCGCCTTTATTAGTGCAGCGCAGTCCATCAAGCCGCCCAAACCCGCCGACTACTCCGTCGATGACGCCAAGGCCACGCTCAAAAAGTACGCCAAGGCCTACGACAAGTCCGACGCCGCCAAGAGTGGCGAGCGCACCGCCGCAAAGGAGCAATTCGGCAGCGAGAAGCCCACGGTCATCGCCATCATGAACGAGACCTTCTCGGACCTGTCCATCTACCAGAACATGCGCGCCGGCTACGAGGGCCCGCAGTACTTTAAGAACCTGTCCAACTGCCTCAGCCGCGGCAAGCTCTATGTGAGCGCCTACGGCGGCGGTACCGCCAATACCGAGTTTGAGTTTATGACCGGCAACTCCATGGCCAACCTGGGCTCGGGCGTGTACCCCTACACCATCTACAACATGGAGACGACCGGGAACCTGGCAGAGCAGTTCAAATCGCTCGGATATTCCACCACGGCCATGCACCCCAACCACGCCACCAACTGGAACCGCGAGAACGTCTACAAGGACTTTGGCTTTGACCAGTTCCTGTCCATCAACGACTTCCAGGGAGCCGACACCCTGCGCGGCATGGTGACCGACCAGGCTACCTACGACAAGATTCTTGAGCTGCTCGACCAGAACGCCGATCCGCAGTTTATCTTCGACGTGACCATGCAGAACCACTCGGGCTACGATACGGGCCTGCTGCCGGTCGACAAGCAGATGCATCTCAACATCGACACGACCGACCTGGACGCTAAGACCATCGAGGACGGCACGCTCTCCGATGTCGACGAGTACGTCTCGTGCATCGAGCAGTCCGACCAGGCGCTGCGCTACTTCCTCAACGCTCTGAGCAAACTTGACCGCAAGGTGGTCGTGGTGTTCTGGGGCGACCATCAGCCGTTCTTCCCGTCCAAGTTCAACGACAAGTGGTTTACCGGCGAGGACGACGCCACGCACCAGGAGCGCTTGTGGCAGACCGACTACATCATCTGGGCTAACTACGACGTTGCCGGTTGCAACCAGACGAGTGAGGTCGACGACCTGTCCACCAACTATCTGTCCACCCAGCTCATGCAGCTGATCGGCGCACCGCTGACCGACTACCAGAAGGCGCACATGACGCTGCGCGAGTCGCTGCCCGCTATCAACTCCGTGGGCTACGAGGACGCCAGCCTGCGCTGGGCGCTCTCCTCCAACGTCACCGGTGACGACGCCGCAGCAGCAGCCGCCACCAAGGCGCGCGAGGATTACGCGAAGATGCAGTACTACGAGATGTTCCGCGACGGCAAGAACGTGTACACCGAACACTTCCAGACCGAGGCCAACGAGACCGACCCCAACCTGGCACCGGGCACGACGAAGATCAAGTAGCGGGTCGCTCATAACTGAAACGTCTGTCCGGGCGGAGGCATATAAGGTTCCCTGCTCGGACAGTCCTGCGCAAGACGGAGGCCACATTAAGTGGCCTCCTTTGCGTGCGGAACTCGCGATGAACCTTATATGCCTCCGCCCGGACAGACGCCTTGTTGTTGGAGCACGGCTTGTCATGGGGGTATCCGCTGAACATATATAAGTTGAAGGCCACATTAAGTGGCCTTCTTTGTATTCGGAAAGTGTGTCCCGGAATCTGCCTTCGGAATGGGACGCAGTTTCCGCTTGAGGGCCTGTTGGGAAAGCGCATCCCACTTCAAGAGTAAATTCCGGGTCGCACTTTCCGCTAAGGCTCTCAACCGGAAAGTGCATCCCATTCCAAGCCTTAATTCCGGGACATAGTTTCCGGACAAGACATCAACCGGAAAGTGGGGACCACTCTGAGCGCCGATTCTGGGACACACTTTCCGAAACACCGCCCATCCGGAAAGCCCGTCCCGCTCTGAATACATCCGGGCATGGAATATCCGCTTATTAGGCCTTCCGTCAATAAAGGGGCGCCCTCCCGAGCGGCGGGCTCGAAGTTCATCGCGAGTTCCGCACGCAAAGAAGGCCACTTAATGTGGCCTTCGTCTTGCGCAGGACTGTAGAGCAGGGAACTTCGTGCCCGCCGCCCGGGAGGGCGTTGCGTTTAGAAGATGAACCTAGCGCTTATCCCTCCGGGACAAAAGAAGTGCGGCTATAAATGCGATGATTGCAAGCGTCAGCAACACCAAAAGCAACGTGAGCGTGTTGTCGCCCGTTGCCGCCAGACCAAGCAAGCCGGGCTTCTTGCTGTCAGCAGACTGCACGGGAATCTTCTCGCCATCGTCCTCGGCGGTAATCTCCCAGCGAATGGTCTTGTTTGCGTCGGCAACCTCGTTGCCCACCGATGTCGGAACGTTTAGCTGCAAATTAAGCACCGTGCTGCCATCGCTCGTAAACGTGGCGATTTGCGTGGGATAAGCGAACGCGCTGCCCGGTGTTCCTGTCTGGAGCCAACCTGCAGAGCCATCGCCCGCCGACGCCGTTAGGGTAATGGGCGACAGCAGGCGTGCCGTCTCGTGATCGACAACGGCACGCACAAACACGCGCACCTGGGACTTTACGCCCGTGGCACGAATCTCTATCTGCTGATCACGCACATCGCCAGGCATCAGATCTTTAAAGGCCAAAAACAGATCGGGCTCCCCCGAGGAGTCCGTCGCCCCCGAGACCGTCAGCTGACGCGCATTTCCGTCATAGGCAATCGCGGGAGTATCGGCAAACGCACGGGCGGGAACAGCGAGCGCGACCACGCAGAAAATGGCCGCGACCATGCAACGCAAGGAGCGCGCAACACCTTTACGAATCGGGAACGCCATACTTACGCACCTCCATGCGGCGGCACCAGCACGTCATTCTCGACCGAGCAACCCCATGCGTCGTGCACGGCCTCATCGGGCGTCGCCTGGACCGCCTGAGTGGAGATATCCACGACAAGATTGCGACCTTCGGTTGCCTTGAGCTCGGTAACCCTATTAATGAGCACGCCGGTTTCCGCGCCGGGAGCGACGGGCGACGTCCAGTAATAGAACCCGTCGCTCGCCTTAACCCAGTTATAAGCCGAGTTCGCGCCCGAGGCATCAGCCACGCTCCACGCAATCTCGTAATCCGCCTCACCCTTCGGCTCCTCCTTCGGCTCATCCCACAGGCGTGCGCCATCCTGGTCCTGCCAGTAGATATCCACTGCAGCACGAATATAGGCGGGCGCGGTACCCGTGTTCTTCGCCTTGACATCGCTTTTCACTTTGCCGTTGAGCGTTTCCTGAACCGATGGCGTCACCGACCCGATGCCGAACTGGTTGACCAGCACGCCCGTAACCGAAAGCCAGGCCAACGTGCCTGCCGTACCGGCCAGGAGGATAACCCCCACCAGCAAGGCGATGATGCGCTTGCGCTTGGACATGCTAATCCTCCTTCTTTGCTACGTTGCCGTTGCTCCAAACGTTATGGGCACGATTGCTGCCGTCGATCCATTTGTCGTTCACACGCGTGTTCGTGCAGGTGAACGTGGCATCGTTCGCGCTCGATGCAGCGGAGATAGTCGCCTGCGCCTTATCGCCCGGCTGCTTGCCAGGGACGCCGATCTGGCTGCTGTAGCGCCATGCCCACGCTGAATCCTCCTCGACGGTGTAGATACCCGCCGGGACCGCAAGCTCGATAGCGCCGGAGTACCAGGCGGAACCGTCCTTCAGCTGCGCATCCGATGACACCGTTACCTCAACCGTGCGCTCCTCCAAGGCGTTGCCGTCCATGCCGGCCCGGGAAACCTTGAAGCGGAACGTCTTGCCCTTCGCCCAGCTATCCTGGGTTTGCTTGACGATCTTGAGCGTATGCGTAGCGGCGAAATCGAACACCGCATTGCCATCGCTCTGAGTGCCGTCGCCCGTGAGCTTGTAGTCCAAACGATTCGTCAGCTCAAACGAGCCCTCGCCTGAACCCGAACTGTAAAGCGAGACATACTTCCCGTTGACAGGCGCAGGAGTCTGGCCAGGAAGACCATAGCCCACGCGGTCAACGTGCACCGTCAGTTGCGTGCCCATGAAGGGCTTTGCAAAGCAAGCCTTGAACGGCGCCTTATCGCTCTTGTCATCTATCGTGTTCGCGGCATTGGGATCAAGCAACCACTTGAGCTGCCCGGTCACATTCTTAGGGCTCGCATCGTCCGATGTGTCGTTAGCGACGACCTTATACGTCACCGGATACAAATCCATGTTGGCTGTAACCGGTTTACCCTTGAAGTCGCTCCACGCCACAGCTTTGTCGCCATTAACCCACTGCCACTCCAAGAACAACTCCTTCAAGCTGCTATCCGCTCGCTCGCCCAGGAATGCGACGATTGCGGAGTAGGCTTCGGGATCGTAGGCCACTTCCTTTGGCTCCATGACGGGTTCACCCTTGTCGTCATAGACCGGGTTGCCGTTCTCGTCCATCTTGGGCACCTTAACTGTCTGAACAAAGCCGGCATTGCCATCCTGGCCACGCAGAACACTCGTATCGTTCGGGTCTACCGTAGCGGTGTAGATGACGTTGCCTTCGGTGTCGTGATAGCGCACTTTAAGCGGCGTCTTCTTGTACACCGCAGTGTAGGTCACGCTCTCAAAGGGCTCGCTGCCCTCGAGGGGATACTTCTCATCGTCAGTCATCAGGGTGTACTGCCCGTCATTGACATAATCGCGCGACCAGCCGACAAAGTCGTACTTGGTGCCGTCAGTGCCCTCAACCTCCTCGGCGGCCTTGACCTCAAGAGAAATCTGGTCGCCGGAATCAGTGCGGCCGAGGCTACGGACAAGATCGGGATTCGCAAGTTTAGAGTCAATGTTCGATTGAACGGTAACCAGGCTGGGACGGTAGACCGGGTACAGCTCCATGGGGGCCTTGACCACGGTAGAAGCACTCACCATACGGATGCCCTCTGACCAAGCGACATAGCCCTTGCCAGGTGCCGGCTCGGCTTCCGTCCAGCCCACGAAGACGTTGAACTTGCCTGTATCCGCATCGATAGTGCTGACGTCATAAGTAGGCTTCGGGATGCCGCCATTAAGGTTGCCGAGCATATCGTCTTGCTGAGCAACTTTGCCGTCCACATCCGTGGCATTGAGGTGGTACACAACCGCCAACGGCGAATAGTACGCCACGAATGTATAGGCTCCGCCAGGTTCCACCGGATAAGAGCAAGTACCATGCTCCACATCGTAGGGAAGCGTCTTGATCTCGCCGTTCGGAAGCTCGATCTCAACCTTCTGCAACTTATACAGCTCACCGCCTGCTTTATAAACCGGCGTCGTAACGTCAGGGGTCACCGTTGCCGTAGCAGGATTGGTGTCCGCGTTGATAACGGGAGCGATGTTGTAGCTAGGCACATTGACCTTGTCCGTACCCTCAAAACCTGCGCGATGCAGGTTGGTGGTGTAGCTGACGTCGTACTTTGCGTAGACGGGATAGGCATCCTGCCACTGGGTGACCTTGGACTCGTCGGTCGCCAGATACGGCTCTGCCTTATCCGGATCACTCGTCACATAGGAGTCGCCGGCGACGTCGTAGATATACTTCCAGACGTCAGAATCCTTCTGAACCTCGGCGGTCGAAATCCAGCCCAGGAACTTATAGCCAGGCACGGCCATGTCGGCATCGGTCGGAGAGGCTTCGAGTGTCAGACTGGGATTGACGTCACCATCCTTTCCGTCGTAGGGCCTTGTATTAACCGTCCTATCCTTATAGAGATGCGGATAGCAATACAGGAACGTCGGATCTTTACCTTCCGCCGTTTTCTGCTGAAGCAAGTTGCTTTCATAGCGTCGAGTAGCAGCCTGCTTTACGTTGCCATCCTTGTCATAGAAGTTGACGTCCGTGGTCACCATGGCGCGGACATAATATTGCTCTGTCGTTAAAACAGCACTCGAAAAAGGATTCTCTATATACGTCCAAGAACCGTCGTCGGGTCTTTCGAGCGTCCAAAAACTGAAGTGGTACCTATCATGTGCGGGGGAAAATTGAACTTTAATACTTGACGCTTTCCACTCATCACTCAGTTTACCGGCTCCTGGAAAATCAGTGTCGGCAATCATATCCTTGATAGTATTTGCGCCAGTGTCGTTACGCACATTATGCGAGTAGGCGTTAATAGGCGCAACGATTCGCGTCGCATCAGAGAGAACCGTAGTGCACTTATCCGCTGGATTCTTATCATCGTGTAACACGTGAGCGGAATCATCCGTACCAGCACCCCAATGGACAATGTTTTCACGAACATATGTCGCGCCAACGTTTTCCTCAAAGGGCGACTTGTACTTATTCCAAACCGAGCAGAGGAGCTTGCTGTCCGTTAGACCGCTATTTGTGAATGCCCGGATGTAGTAATCCACGCGGTACTCAAAGCGTGCGGTATAGGTATGCGGAACGGTCAGGTCCACATTGCCGGGAAGCTTGTAGCTCGGATCGCGGCTCACGCGAACATCAACCGGGGATCCATCGGCAGCCTGCTTGTTTTCATACCAACCCAGGAAACGATAGCCGTCGGGCAGCTGGCCCTCCTCGGATATAGCTTTACCGGATACGTCGAGCACCTGTACGGTATACGCGCTTGTGCCATCTTCTGCAGTCTCAACCTTAACGTCAGTTTTGCCCACACCGTCGCGCCGAGTCTGATCGTCGGTTGCATCCTGCTCATTGCCCTCAAACACCGTCATGATGTTCGACACATAGTCGGTGTACACCGGATAAAAATCGGTAGGGCCAAGCACAGTGATCTCGGTGCCGGCAGGATAGAACGCACCGGCGTTTTTTAACTCGGCAAGCTCAGGCGAGGTGATGGCCGCGTAACCGCCATGCATCCCGGCCTCGCCACTCGGCTGCGTCGTCCAACCGATAAAGGTGGCGCTGGCAGAAAGAGTGCCGCGGTCCGCAGGGGCAGCCGGCGTTAAACCGACGCCATAGCGGTACCAGTCCGTCGACTTGTCGTGCTCCTCGCCGCTCTGCCACGCGAGCGTCTCGCCCTTGACGTTATAGAACAGTACCTGCGCCTCGTACGAAGCGATAAACAGGTCATTGCCCTTAAAACCGTCGACCCCCTTGGCATTATCGGCGGTATAGGTCGACGTATGCTCGTGCGCCTCACTCTTCTTGACCTGTTTGCCGGCAGTCACGGCATCGGCATCGGTCTTGCCGTCAAACCAGGTGTTATCGGCCTCGATGTGGTTCACGTTGACCCCGGGCTCGCGGAACCAGCCCGTAAAGCGGTATCCCTCGTTTGCCTCGGTCAGGCCTTCAGGCTTTGCGGAGGTCTCTTGCTCAAACGTTACCGACGTATCGCCCTGGGCCAAGCCCTGAGCCGTTCCCGCCAGCACAGCGCTCACGGCAAAGGTGTAGGGGTCCGAGGTCGCCTGATCAATACCAAGCTTGGTTGCCTCGATGGTCGCGGTGCCCGCGCCGGGAAAATCGGTCGTTGCCTTAACGCTCTGGCCATGCACGGGAATATTCAGTTTGTAATCCATCGCCCACTCATTGGCGTGCGTGCCACCCAGGGCCTCATCGTTAGCAGTCGAGCGTTTAGTACCGGCACAGAAATCATAGTCATGCTCTTCCCACAGCTCACGCGTGGTATAGCGCTCGTCGTCCCACGGGCCATAGCCGTCGCCCTTAGTGGTACCGTCGCCGCCAAACGAGGGGATTTTCTTTTTGGCAGGGTTGCCCTGGCTGTTGCCAGTAAGGCTCACGCTTGGCTTAAAGTAGCACTCGGTAACTTTGGCATCATCCTTGTTGGCGCGCGCGCCAATACCGCCCAGGTTCACATCGTTTTGAATGATGGGGATCACGGCGATGGGATTGTACTGGCGCGAACTCAAATCGCCCGCAAAATGGCTGCGGACGAGCTCGTTGCCCTCGGCGGTCAAAATTCGGCCCGCCAGGCCGCCTGTCCACGCACGCGTCACAGCGACGACGCCCACATATGACGCGGCATAGCTGTAGCACTGCGCCGTCGAGAAGCAGTCGATAATCTTGGCCTCGCCCGCCATGCAGCCCACAAAACCCGAGGCGTACACGTTGTTGCCGCCCAGGGCGCCAATAGCCACGTCGTACTTATTGGTGACGTCGGTCATGCCCTTCTCGGCAATCGAGCCATCGTCTTTGCGCGTAGGCGTAACGCGGCAGTACTCAATCGTCGAATTTGTAACGTAGCCGGCAAACGCCGCCATATACAGACCCTCGCCACCAATTGCCTGTACGCCCGAAGTCGTGTTGTTAACGGCACGGCCACCACGGACCTCGCAGTTATAAAGGGTGCAGCCGTCGAGCTCGCCGGCGATGAGACCGCCCTCAAAGCCTGCGTTGGTAATGAGGTTGAGAGCATTGTTGGCGCAGGTCACGTGCAGCGTGCTCTCCATGACCATAACGTTTTCGAAGCGCGTATTGACGGCCTTGCCCACGATAATGCCACCGCGGAAGTCCGCCCACACGTTGGCGTCCTTGACCAGGAAGTTTTTGATGGTGGCACCGTTGGTCTCGGCAAAAAATCCCGTATCGCGCTCGGGGTCAAAAGCGTCTTTATCGTAGTTCAGGCCCTCAACGGTGTGGTTTTGACCATCGAACACGCCCTTAAACGGATGCTCCTTGTTGCCAAACGACAGATGCTTAACGGTGTTTGCAACGATGTCTTTCATGTCGTCGCTGTCGAGCTCAATGTCGTTATCGAGATAAACGTGCCAGCCGGACGTATCGCGCTCGCGCGACAGCGCCACACACGACAAAAAGTCAGCCTCGTTTTTGATGTGGAATTCGGTTTTGGCCTCGGGCACATCCTCGGCATGCACCGCCATCGGCAGCGCCATGACGCAGCAAAGGGCAATCGCTGCGACGGCAACCAGCCTGCTAAGCATGCCCCGGTTCATGTTCTTGATCTTCATAGGCTAGTTCGCCTCCGGCCAGCCCGCGACGTCAAGCACGTCGAGGACGGTATCGCTTGCCTGCTGGTTTTTGGCCTGCACGGCCTGAACATCGATATCGAGCCTGAATGAGCCGCCGCGCGCGGCATCGTGGTAGTCGCCCACAAAGCGCAGCGAGTCCATGAGGCTTTCCGTCATGGCGCCGGGGCCGAGCGTGCCGCCACGCCCGGCCAATCCACGGTAGTAGTACCACCCATCGCCGCCATCGATCCACGGGGACCCCTCGCCCGCGTCCACATGAAACGCAACGTTGCCCGAGGCATCCGCGCACGAGCCGTCGGGTGCCACTGACGTCATGCGCAGGCGCGCGCGAACGTACTCAGGCTGCGCGCCGACGTTCTCCACGCGCACAATGCGGCTGATGTCAGAACCCCCGGCTTTGGTGTCGGGATAGTCCCCGTGCTCGTTGGGCTCAAACGGAATCTCCTCGCCCTGCTCGTTGAGGGTGTATTCGCAGACTCGTACCTTCACGCTGCCAAACGATAGAACGTTGTTCGCCGGAGCCATATCAACGGTAAAAGCCAGCGTGCCGCACAGGCACGCCAGGGCCAACAGCGCCATCGCGGCAAGCGCCAAGGTGCGTTTCTGATTGTCGGAAAGATTGTTGAGCATTACGTTCGCCAATCGTCAATAAGGGGGACCGAGATCCCGGCCCGAATATAGGGGTGGGAGCGGGCCGGGATCTCGATGGGAGTGGGGCTACTACTGGTTCTTAACGTCATTAGCCCAAATCTTGGCCTGAGCGACGGCGTTGTCAGCAGCGCTGGTGTTGCCGTCCTTCTGGTCGGCGCCGAAGATGTAGGCGGAAACCTTCATCGTGGGTTTCGTGGCGACCATGGAGCCATCCAGGGAGCCCGGGAACACAACCTTGCTAAAGAGCTCGCCGGTGTAGACGTCCTCAGTAGCGCTCTTGGCGGGGAGGGCAACAGGTTTGTCATCGGTAGCACCCTTGGCGTACATGAACAGACCGCTCAGGTACTTGCCTTCGGCAGAGGTGGTCACCTGTCCATCGACCGGCTTCCAGTTGTCGTTGAGGCTGAAGTACGGGGTGTTCGCGGCAGCGGTGTCATCCTTGACCATGGCGTTCTTCACATAGATGAACACGTAGGCGTCGTCGGAGCCCTTCGCGATGCCGACGTTAGGGTTCTTGTCTGCGCTGGAGCCGGGAACGATCTTGGAGTCGTCTTTCCACTTGGTCTCGAACAGATAGGCCTTGCTATCATTATTATCGCGGCCAGGCTTATCGGGCTGGTCGGGATCGGGCTTCTTTTCGGGAGTGTTGATGCTGCCCACCGTAAACACGTTGTTCAGCGTCTGCGTGGCTGTCAGCCAGGCGTAGGTGCCCACGCCGGCGGCCAGCACCAGCAGCAGCAAGGCGGCAACGATGCCGTAGCGCTTTTTCTTCTTGTTTTCCATAGTTCTCTTCCTTTCGAGAATCGTCTTCCCCGGCAACGGCCTTTACCGCCGCCGACACTTCTCCCTGCCGCTATGAACGCCGCTCCCTCGCATGCGCGCGGGCATGCTTGCCCGCAGGCTCATCGGGAACCATCCGATCGAGCACAATCGGCGCTGCGATCAGCAGCGCCAGAACGGCCACCACAACAAGCAAACCGGGCATCGTCGTGCAATATGCGTTAACGAAGCCCAGGTAAGGGACACAAAAAGAAACGACACCGATCACGCGCGAAAAAGGCGTCTGCTCGGCGTCGTGCATGATGGTTCCATCTGCATTTTTGTTTGCGATTCCCTGCGTGCTGATCGTCTGCGCCACAGGGTCGACCTCGTACACCTGGTGAGTCACCACGGCACCGTCCGATCGGTAAAAAGTTGCATTGTCACCCACGACAATATCCGTTGGATCAACCTGGTGAACAAACACCATGGAGCCGACGGGGAGCTCGGGTTCCATAGAGCCCGAAAGCACAGCAAAGGACATGTATCCAAATGCGCGAGGCACAAAAGAAACAACGGCAAGGGCTATGACAAGCGCGAACGCCAAGCTACTCAAAAGCGTAATAAATCGTTTGAGTCTACGCGCCGTCAAAGTGATAATTCATCCCCCTTGAGGACCTATTCGACCCATCCAAAGGTCAGCAAGTTTCAACAGGAACCGCAAGGCGCTTGAAAAGTGAGTCCGAAATAAGCCAATTTGGAATCTTTTCGTAATAAAAACATAGCGATGTGCTACACATTTTTCAATGTTTTATCGCTAAATGCTACTTATTTTGGCGTAAGTGGTCATTTATCCCCAAATTGGTCTGCTTTATCCAATATCTGTGACTAACCCCCTACGCAACTTCCCCATAGAGGGATCGATTTTTTGCGGAACTAAAATAATGGTACCCCCCCCCACATTAAAACAAATTGCTGGAAGTGCCCTTTATTTCCGACCCCTTTTACTGGAGTTTTATGACAGCCCCATCTAGTTCGCAGCCCATAACCCTCTGAAAACCGTGTCCCAGAATTCCCGTCCGGAGTGGGATGCGGCTTCCGCTTGTGGCCCCGTTGGGAAGCCGTATCCCGCTTCGATCACAAATTCCGGGTCGCACTTTCCGCCAAGACCCTCAACCGGAAACTACATCCCATTTCTCGGCCGAAAACTGGGATGCGGTTTCCACAGAGCCCCTCAACGGGAAACCGCATCCCATTCCAAAGGCAAATTCCGGGACGCAGCTTCCGCAACCCCACCCATTCGGAAAGTCCGTCCCACCCCGCCTACATCAGGGCATAGAACAATCAGCTTATTAGGCCTTCCATCAATAAAGGGGCGCCCTCGTGTCACGAAAAAGCCTCGAGAATCTCGAGGCTTTCACGTTTGTACGATTGAATGCACGGCACCGCGAACAGCGAAGCTACTCGCCCAGCACGACCTTCTTGGCGGCTGCGGCCATGTTGTCCAGGTCCTCCTTGGTGGGGTGATCCTTTGCGGCGACCCAGTTGTCGAGCAGCATCTTAAATCGGGCGTTATCGGGATCTTGCTCGAGCATGGCCTCGTAGCGCTGCTTGACCGCGGGGCCCATCTTGCCCTGGCACATCACCCAGCCCGCAAGCTCGGCATCCCCAGCCAAATTGGAAGTTACGCGATCAATAATCTGCTGGTAATAGCTCTGGTCGGCCCCAAAGCCGCAGGTGCCAAACAGGAAGACGCGCTTGCCGTGCAAGGCGGAGAGCAACGCCGCGACCGAAGGCGTGCACGCGCCCTTGTCGCACCAAAAACCGACGAGCACCGTGTCGGCCGCGCAGGCGCCCTGTGCCTCGAGCGCAACCTGATCTGCGTCCGCATCGTCGCTCAACGCCGCGGCGTGGACAAACTCAACGCCCGCAGCCTGCAGAGTGCGCTTGATCGCACCCGAAACCATCCTGGTATTACCGCTCTTGCTGTTAACCACCAAAGAGCACGTCATAGTCACGTTGCCTCGTTTCCCCCAAAACTAAAGCCACTAATGCAATTTATTAGATGAATATCTTAGTACTAACGTGACAGATGTAAACCACCGTCTGTCGATTGATTAATTAGCCCCACGGGCTTGCTTACTGGGCGAACTGGCTGCGGTAGAGCTCGGCGTAGAAGCCGCCTGCCGCTAGCAGCTCGTCGTGCGTGCCGCGCTCGATAATCTCGCCGTCGCGCATGACCAGGATGCAATCGGCGTTGCGGATGGTGCTCAGGCGGTGCGCCACGACAAAGCTTGTGCGACCTGCCATGAGCTCGTCGAATGCCGCCTGAACCTGCAGCTCGGTGCGGGTATCGATGCTCGACGTCGCCTCGTCCAGCAGCAAGATCGCCGGGTCGGTGAGCATGACGCGCGCGATGCACAGCAGCTGTTTTTGACCTTGGCTAAACGTGCCGCCGTCCTCGCCGATCACCGTATCGTAGCCTTTCGGCAGCTGCACGATAAACTTGTGCGCATGCGCGCGCTTGGCAGCCTCGATGATCTGTTCGCGCGTGGCGTCGGGACAACCGTACGCGATGTTATCCGCCACCGTGCCCTCGAACAGCCAGGTGTCCTGCAGCACCATACCAAAGGCGCGGCGCAGGCTTGCGCGTGCGTAGTCGCGCGACGAGCGACCGTCCACCAAGATGCACCCGGCATCGATATCGTAAAAACGCAGCAGCAAATTGATGAGCGTTGTCTTGCCACAGCCCGTAGGACCGACAAGGGCAAAGCGCATGCCGGGCTTGGCGTCGATGCAAATGTCCTGCAGCAGCTTGCGGTCGGGCACATAGCTAAAGTCCACATGCTCAAACGAAACCTCGCCCTGCGGGGCGGCAAGCTCTACGGCGTCCGACGCATCGGGCTCCTGCTCGCGGGCATCGAGCAGTGCAAACATACGACGTGCCGAGGCATACGCCGTCTGGATTTGCGTAATAACGTTGGTGACCTCGTTGAACGGCTTGGTGTACTGGTTGGCATAGGACAGGAAGATCTGCACGCCGCCCACCGTAAGCGCTGCGGGCACGCCCGTGATCACGCCCACGCAGCCGATCACAGCGACCACGGCATAGATGATGTTGTTGATAAAGCGCGTGCCGGGGTTGGAGAGCGAACCCATAAACTGCGCGCGCTCGCCCGCGGTGTAGAGCTCGGCGTTGAGCGCGTCAAAGCGCGCTTGGGCGTTCGGGCCGTAGGCAAACGCATCAACCAGCTTTTGCTCACCCACATACTCCTCGATATGGCCACCGAGCTGGCCTTGGATGCGCTGTTGAGCAGTGAAGCTCTTATTGGAAAGCTTGGCAATGGCGCCGGCCGCAAAGATGGAAAGCGGCGTGACGAGCACCACCACGAGCGTCATGGTCAGGTTAATGGAGAGCATAAACGCAAGCGTGCCAACGATGGTGATGATGCCGGTAAAGAGCTGCGTAAAGCCCTGCAACAGACCGTCGCCCACCTGGTCGACGTCGTTGACCACGCGGCTCATGAGATCGCCGTGGGCATGGCCGTCGATAAAGCTGAGTGGCATGCGGCTGAGCTTGTCGCTCGCCTCCACGCGCATGTCGCGCACCGTCTCGTAGGACAGACGGTTGACGCAGTAGCCCTGCAGCCACTGGAAGGCCGCCGCGCCCACCACGACAATCGCGAGCTTGGTAACGAGCGGCAACAGCTCGTCAAAGTCCACCTGCCCGGCGGCAACGATGAGGTCGATGCCCTCGCCGATGAGGATGGGCGTGTAGAGCTGCAGAATCACCGAGATGGCGGCGCTCACAAACGACGCCGTAAACGAAATACGGTGCGGACGGACGTACCCCATCAGGCGGCGGGTCACCGCGCCCACGGGATAGCGCTCGGGGTCGCCGGGCTGGCGCGGGCCGTCGCCCAGGTCATTGAGGCTATCGTTGCCGGACACGTTTGCCGTCATCGTGGCGACCGAACCGGAAGAAGTGTACGGATTCATTTAGCAGCCCTCCTTTGCGCAGACAGATACAGGGGCGCCTAGGGCGGACGCGGGCCCTGGGGTGGGCGCGGGCGCCGCACTCCCCTGCTGGCCCTCGAGCTCCTCGCGGCGCAGCTGCGACTGGCAAATCTCGCGATAGAGCTGGCAGCTTGCATACAGCTCGTCATGCGTGCCCAGGCCCGCAACCGATCCGTGGTCGAGCACGCAGATCATGTCGGCATCGCGCACGGTCGAGACGCGCTGGCTCACAATCACCGTGGTCAGCGGCAGCCCGCCCTCGGCGGCACCGCGCACGCTGCGCTCGCGAATGGCATGGCGAAGCGCCGCGTCGGTCTTAAAGTCGAGCGCCGAGGCAGAATCGTCCATGATCAATATCCGAGGCGAACCCACCAAGGCGCGCGCGATGGTCAGGCGCTGGCGCTGGCCACCGCTAAAGTTCTTGCCGCCCGCCTCGACCGGGGCATCGAGCCCCTGCGGTTTGTTGCGCACGAACTCGCTCGCCTGCGCCATGTCGAGCGCCGCCCAGAGCTCCTCGTCGGTTGCCGACTCGTCACGCCAGGTCAGGTTGCTGCGGATCGTGCCGCTCACCAGCGACGCGCGCTGCGGTACGGTCGCGACCACGTGGCGCAGCTGGTCGAGCGGCCAGGTGCGCACGTCGGCACCCATCACGCTCACGCTGCCGGTGCTCGCATCGTAGAGGCGCAGAATAAGCGAAACGAGCGTGGACTTGCCGCTACCCGTGCCGCCGATAATACCGAGCGTCTTGCCCAGCGGGAGCTCCAGCGTCACATCGTTGACGGCATTTGCCGCGCCCGCGCCAAAGGAGAAGCTCGCATGGTCAAAGCTCAGCGCGGGAACTGGGGCGGCATTGCCCGGCTTGGGCAGCGCGACCGGCTGGTTGCCCTCGTCGGTGATGCTCGGCACGCAATTGAGCACCTCGTTGATACGCGACGCGCTGGCGCTCGCCTTGGTAAAGACCACGACCAGGTTGGCAACGTACACGATGGAGGTCAGGGTCTGCGTCATGTAGTTCACAAACGCCATAACCTGGCCCTGCGTAAGCTCGCCCACGTTGACCTGGATGCCGCCCACCCACAGGATGGCGCACACGCCCAGGTTCATCACAAGAAACGTGACGGGGTTGAGCACCGACGAGAGCTTGCCCACCGCGATGGCAGTATTGGCCTGGTCATCGGCGGCTTGGGCAAAACGCTCACGCTCGTGATCTTCGCGTACAAAGGCGCGAACCACGCGGGCGCCCGAAAGACCCTCACGGCAAATGAGCGCGATGCGATCGAGCTTTGCCTGCAGCTGCTTGTAGTACGGGATGCAGCGCGCCATGACAAACCAAAACACCAGGCCGATGGCGGGCGTGCAAATCAAAAAGATCATGCCGAGCTTAAGGTCGATGGCAAGGGCCGCGCACATGGATCCCACTGCTAGGAAGGGCCAACGGATGAGCATACGCACACCGAGCGCCACGGCAAGCTGCACCTGGTTGACGTCGTTGGTAATGCGCGTGATGAGCGACGGCGTGCCGAAGCGGTCGAGTTCGGCATAGCTCAGCTTGTTGATGTGCTCGTAGAGCGCACCGCGGATATCAGTACCCATGCCCTGCGAGGTGAGCGCCGCCATCTTTTGGCAGACGAGCGTAAACGAGATACCGATCACAGCCATGGCGCCAAGTACCATGCCATAGTGGACGACGGCACTCACGTCGTGCGCACCGATACCTTTATCGATCATCTGGGCAATCACCAGCGGCGTAAGCAGGTCGAAAATCACTTCGATCAACTTGCACGCAGGGCCAATCACCATATAGCGGCGAAACTTACCACCAAAACGCCTGAGCAGCTCAATCATGTATAGGCGCTCCCTATCATCATCCACACTCAATTCGAACCATGATAGTACCGCCACCCCAAAAGAAGCGTAAACAACTCGTCATTTCTAACGGGATTCAGTTTTCAGAGGGGTATACGCGCACACCCAGCCAGTGTCGGGTCAACTAGCATGGTATATTTACATTAGTGCTACCAAGTTAGTCGCCGACCCTTGAAATGAGGTGCCGAGATGAACGACATTCTCGCAAGAAGAGCAAGACGAGCAACTGTGGGCATCGCCCTTTCCGCGGCACTTGTCGCGGGAATCGCCCCCGCAACGGCGATCGCGGCAGAAACCAGCGCCCCCACCGGTGCAGTTGCCTTGCAGACGGAAGACGCGGCCGCCGCAAAAGAAAAAGCGTATGCAGCCATGCAGGAAGCGCTCAAAAACCTCGAGGCCGCAAAAGACGCCGCAAGTCCCGAGAAAATTGCGGAAATCGATACTAAAATTGCCATTTTTCAAAAGAACTACGACACTAATTTGGCGCGAGCTGCCATATATAAGGAATCCCTTCCTACCATGCAAGCGGACATCGATGCAGCCCAATCCGAATGCGATAAGGCCCACAACCGAACAAGAGACCTTGAGGCAGAATTAAATAAAATCCCCCACACGGATTACGAAACTAGATGGCAGTTGGAACTGGCGATCATGGATGCACAAGAGCAAGAATCTCGCTGTGAAGATAAGCTTGAGCACTGCCGAATGCGCCTCGAAAGTCAGAAAAGCCTGATTTATTTCTTAGAAAGCGAAGTAGAGTTTAATAAAACCCACCTCGACGGAGAAACAGCCAAGCGAGATGCGCTCCTCGATAATTTGAAAAAGGCGCAAGCGGCCTATGACGACGCCTGCAAGGCATACGAAGAGGCAAAAGCCGCAGCAGATACGGCCACCTCGCCCGAGATAACGAAACCCACCGAGACAACGCCTCCCTCCGGCTCGGCGCAACCGGCCGAGACGGCACAGCCCGCCAGCTCGCCCGTGACCGGCAAAGACGCCGCACCGAGCTCCGCCAAGCAAGCGAACACAAGCAACAGCAAGCAAGCGAATACGACCGCCGGCAAGCTCGCAAACACAGGCGACACAACGCCAAGCGCAATCGCACTCGCAGGAATTGCCGCCGCAGGCCTCGGAATAACCGCCGCGGGCGTACGCCGTATCAAGAACTCAAGGTAGCTGCCAGAGCATATCGCTCCCACCAATCTACAAGCCCATAGACAAAGAGGCCCGTTTCCCCAAGCAAAACCAGGGAAACGGGCCTCTTTATTTGTAAAAACAAATGGTAATGCCACCGTCTCTTGAACCGCGCAGCCATCAATGCCCAGACAACACTAGCAAGCCGCGTTCCTTAAGGGATAGATTTAATGGCTGTTAATCAAGGGGTATACGCGCACGCCCGATCAATGGCGGGCAAACCGCCTGATATACTTACATTAGTACTACCAAGTTAGTCGCCGACCCTTGAAATGGGGTGCCGAGATGAACGACATTCTCACAAGAAGAGCAAGACGAGCAACCTTGGGCATCGCCCTTTCCGCGGCACTTGTCGCGGGAATCGCCCCCGTAACGGCGATCGCGGCAGAAACCAGTTCCCCCACCGGTGCAGTTGCCTTGCAGACGGAAGATGCGGCCGCCGCAAAAGACAAAGCATATGCAGCCATGCAGGAAGCACTCAAAAACCTCGAGGCCGCAAAAGACGCCGCAAGTCTCGAGAAACTTGCGGAAATCGATGATGACATTGCCGCTTTTCAAGAGATCTACGACATGGTGGTGACGGAAGCCGCCAAACGGAGGGAACGCCTTCCCGCCATGCAAGCGAACGTCGATGCAGCCCAAGCCAAATACGAAGAGGCCCACAACCGGACAAGCGGCCTTCAGGCAGAATTAAATAAGGCAATCGACGACGGAGCTTCTAACGAAACTATTAAGCAGTTGCGAAGTGAGATCATGTCGGCAGAAAGGCGAGAAAAATCTTGTGAAGATGATCTTCACCACTGCCAACGCCGGCTCGAAAGCCAGGAAAAACAGGTTCAGTATTTCGAAAGTGAGGCAGAGGAAGCCAAAGCCCACATCGATGAGGACATAGCCAAGCGAAATGCACTCCTCGGCGATTTGGAAAAGGCGCAAGCGGCCTATGACGATGCCTGCAAGGCATACGAAGAGGCGAAAGCCGCGGCAGATAAGACCACCTCACCCGAGATAACGAAACCCGCCGAGACGACAAAACCCTCCAGCTCAACGCAACCGGCCGAGACGGCGCAGCCCGCCAGCTCGCCCGCGACCGGCAAAGACGCTCCATCGAGCTCCACCAAGCAAGCAAATACGACCACCGGCAAGCTCGCGAACACGGGCGACACAGCGCCGAGCGCAATCACACTCGCAGGAATCGCCGCCGCAGGGTTCGGAATAGCCACCGCGGGCGTGCGCCGCATCAAGAACTCAAAATAGCTGCCAGCGGTTATTGTCTTCGCCAACCCACAAGCCAAGAGACAAAAAGAGGTCCGTTTCCCCAACCCAGGGAAACGGACCTCTTTAACTGCAAAATCCAAGCAACAGCACCGCCGCCTCTTGAACCACGTAGCCACCGCGCTCCAGACAACGCCAGCGAGCAGCAAAAGGCACGGGATTAAATTATTCAGATAAATGTGACCCTTCAGGCAGTTTTGGTCGGCTACCCGCGAGTGCCGGCAGGGCGCTTGGTAGTCGAGCGATCCCGCAGGCAAAGCCGAGGACCAGCGAGACACCAAGCGCCCTGCCGGCACTCGCGGGTAGCCGCGGCACCAAAAAGCGCCTGCGCACTCGATGGATTCGGATGCCCGACAGAGGCTCCTTATGGCTGCTTCCTTCCGGACCTGACCAGATTCGGAACATGTCGTCATCCGAACCCATCGAACGCGCTAGGCGCTCGGTATATCTTACCTGCTCCCGCCCGCCACGGCAAGTGGGGCGAACCCATCGGATGGATTCGCCCCACTCGTCCATATCGTTAGCGGCGCTTGCGGTACAGGACCGCGCCGCCCGCGACGGCCAGCGCACCGATGCCGGCCATGGCGCCGAGTGCCTCAACCGGCAGGCTGCGGTCGCCGGTGCCGGGCATGCCGCCCTTGGAGCCGTCGCCGGAGCTGCCGCCGGAACCGCTATCGGAACCGCCATCCGAGCCACCGCCCGGCGTGCCGGGGTTCTCGGGGGTGCCGGGGGTCCCGGGATTCTCGGCGTAGCTGTTGGTGAAGACTGGCGGCAGGTTGGCGTCGCCCTCGTAGGAGACCTTCGCCGACAGATAGCCCGTCTTGGTGCCATCTGCCGCCTCGTCGCTCACCGTGACGACGATCTTGTGCACCGCCTTGTCGTAGGTCACGTGCGCCTGGCCGTCGTCGACCTCGCTCACCGTGAAGGTGTAGGTGCCAGCCTGCTTGAACGTCAGCGCATCGAACGTGACGCTGCCGTCCACGGCATTCTTGGCGGTCGACATGACCTTGCCGTCCCGGCCCTTGAGCTCAAAGCTAAACTGGCCCGCCTTGAGCTCGGCGCCCTTGAGCACCTTGGCGGCGCCCAGCTTGAGGGTGACGGGTGCGGCCTGGTAGCCGTTGGTGAAGGTCACCGAGGTGTCGTTCGCGGGATTGCCCTCGGCATCCATGAGCTCGTGCTTGACGGTAAGCGTGCCGTTTTTGGCATCGGCAACCGTCGTGCGCACGCAGTACGTCGTCTTGTCGTACGTCACGCCGCCCGCCGTGCCGGCGACCTCGCGCAGCTCGTAGCTGTGCGTGCCGGGCGCGGTGTAGGTGACGGGGCTAAGCGCGACCGTGCCGTCGGCGGCGTTCTTGCCCGTCGCCGCGACGCTCTCGCTGCCGTCGGCGGCAAGCTCGACCAGCTGGAACTCGAACTCGCCCTCGGCCAGGTCACGGCCCTTAAGCTTCTTGTTCACCTTGATCTGGTCGGTGACGGAGCTCGGCGTCGGGTTCACGCCGTAGGTGTTGGTGAACTCGAACGCACCCCTGCCCTCGGGCGTGCCCTCTGCGGGCAGGACCTCCGCGGCGAGCGTGCCCGCATTGGTGTCCTCGACGACCCTGACCGTGAAGGTCCTGGTCGCCGTCGCGTCATTGACCACGCCGTCGACCGAGCCGGACTCGCTCACCCGGTAGGCGAACGTCTTGGTGCGCAGGCCGTCGCCGTCGATCTCGACGTCATCGAGATCGCTCGGCTGCCTGAACGTGACGTGGCCCAGCACGACATTGCCGACGGCGTCGTTGGTCGCCTCGGTCACCGTCTTGCCGGAGGCGTCGACCGGTGCGGGCGCGCCATCCAGCGGCTCAATCTTAAAGGCGTACTTGCCCTCGATGTCGGCCTGCGTGAGGCCGAGTCCAGCCTGGCCGAGCGCCAGCGTCTTGGTGCCCGCGAGGTCGACCGTCGCCTCGCCGGCGCTATAGCCGTTCACGAACGACAGCGTGCCGTCGGAGCCCTCGGGGTAGACCACGGCCACATCCAGCCTGCCCTTGCCGTCATCGGTCACCTTGACCGTAATGCCGAAGCTCGATGCGGCCGCCGTCACGCCCGCGGGCAGCCGGCCCGTGCCGTCCTCGGAAACGGTATAGGGAATGACCCAGGAGCCGTCGGCGGCCCTGGTGGCGGTGCCGTCCGCCACCATCTGCTCGAGAGCGTCGGTGGTGTAGGCGATGGACGAGAACGCAAGTCCCGCGGCCTCGCCGTCGCCGGAGGCCTGGTTGGTCGCGATCGCGACCACATTACCCTGGGCATTGCGGACGGAGAACGAGAACTCGCCCGCCTTCGCGGCGCGGCCCGTCAGCGTCTTGGTGGCATTAATTGCCACGTTGCCCTCGCCGCCGAGCTTTCCGGTGGCCTCGTAGGAGTTCTCGAACGCGACCGTCACGGGCGCGGGCGCCGCCGTGGCGCCATCCGCTGTGGAGACCTCGCTGCGTGCGACCTCGACACCGTCCTTGGCAACTGTGGTCGTGACCGTAAGCTTGCCCGTCGCGGCATCGTAGGCGGGCGCGATGGTCACCGTGCGCGGCGCGGTGTCGTTGGTGTAGCCCTCGCCGCCGAGCTTGGTCTCGGTGACGGTGAAGCGATAGACCTTGCCCGCGTCGGCGTCGGTGAACTTCACGTCGCTCTCCGCGGTCCCGCCGATGAGGTCGACCAGGCCGGCCGCACCGTCATCGGCCGCGGCCACGGCGTAGGCGTCCTTGCCGGTCTTGAGGCCGAGCTTGGCGGCCGTCTCGGCGTCCGCGGTCACGGTGAAGGCGAACTGCCCCGCCTCCATGGCGCGGCCGGAGAGCGTCTTGGACAGGCGCACTCCCGCGCGGGCCGAGTAGTCGAGCTCGGTCGTGTAGGTGTTGACGAAGTCGCCGCCGCTCGCCTGCGCGATTGCGGGCGTCGTGGCCGTGAGGTTGCCGGAGCCGTCGTCGGTCACGGTCACCGTCATCGTGGCGGTGTGGCCGTCGTAGGCCACACCAGCGATGGCGGAGCCGTCATCGGGCCTGACCTCGCGCACCGTGTAGGTGAAGGTCTTGGCGCGCACGCGCTTGCCGCCGATCTCGGCGAACCCGGCGTCCTTGATGTCATCGAGCGTGTAGCGGATGGGGCCGAAGTCGAAGGCGACCCTATCGCCCGCCTTGGTGCCGGCGCCGGCCGTCACGCTGACGGTCTTGGAGCCGTCGGCAGAGCCCTCGGGCATGGGGGCGCCGTCCTCGCCCGCGAGCGTGAACTGGAAGCTGTCGCCCTCCGCCCAGTCGCGGCCCTCGAGCGTCTTGGTGAAGAGCCCCGCGGTGGAGACGTCCCTGCCCTCGGTGGCCGTTCCGTACGTGTTGGTGAACGCGACAGTCGCGCCGTCCTCGGTCACGGCGCCTTCGGCCCCCTCGGCCGTGGTCGCGTAGCCCTCGGCGGCATCCTCGGTCACGGTATAGTGCGCGCCCACGGGTAGGCCGGAGATGATCTTCTCCCCGCCATCCTTAAGCGTGAAGTTCGCCTTGCCGCCCGCGAACGTCACGGCGTGCTCGCCCTTGCCGAAGGTGCCGGAGACGGGCTCGCCGTCCCCGTCGGTCAGCGCGACCGTAAAGCCGAACTCTCGCTGGCTGTCGCCGCCGACGACCGTCTTCTTGACGGTGAGGCTGCCCTCGCGGGACACGCTGTTGTGGGTCGTGTTGGTCTGGGATTCGTTCTCCCCCACCTTGACCGTGGCGGTGTTGGAGAT
The DNA here is from genome assembly GCF_003436395.1 of Collinsella sp. TM06-3. Classification (NCBI taxonomy): domain Bacteria; kingdom Bacillati; phylum Actinomycetota; class Coriobacteriia; order Coriobacteriales; family Coriobacteriaceae; genus Collinsella; species Collinsella sp. TM06-3. The sequence continues at coordinate 34,861 of NZ_QSPG01000009.1, forward strand.
GTCGTCGACCACGGCGGCTTCGGCGGAGACCTTCACGTCAAAGCTGAGCGTGCCCGTGGCGCCCGCAGCCTGCTCGCCGAGCGACCAGGTAAGGGTGCGCGTCGCGGCGTCGTAGGCGGCACCGTCGGCAGAACCCTCAACATAGTTAACGCCCTTGGGCAGGACATCGGTCACCGTCACGTCAGCCGCCTGCGCGGCGCCCCTGTCGTCGACGCTGTTATTGGCCCAGCCGATGGTATAGGTGAGGGTATCGCCCACGCCCACCAGCCTGCCATCCACATTGACCTTGGCACCCGAGGCGTCCGCCTTGGTGACGGTCTTGGTGTTGTCGTGCGGCGTGAAGGTGTTGGTGAAGGTCTTCTTGCCCCGCTCGTTGAAGATCTCGGCCTTAAGGCCGGCACCAGTCTGAGTCACTGCGATGTCGAAGGTGAAGGCATGCGCATCGTCCTCAATCAGGACATCGCCGCTTGCTTTCTCGGTCACGGTCGCGTGGTAGGTGCCCAGATTGGTGAAGCTGAGCTCGCCAAAGGAAACCTTGCCGTCCTTGTCATTCTTCGCCTCGATTGGGTAGCCCTCGAGGACATTGCCCGCGCCATCGGTGAGGGAGAGCTCGAAGGTGAATTCCCCCTCCTGGAGGCCGGGCTTGCGGCCTCCAGCGAGCACCTTGGTGAGCTCGGGGACGGACGCCGTGGCGGGGGCGGGGTCGAAGGTGTTGGTGAAGGCGGCGGAGGCGACCTGATCGGCCGAGATGGAGCCATCGGCCCTGGATCCCTCGGCTCCGTTCACCGCGGTCGTGTAGCCCTCGGCGGCACGTTCGGTCACCGTGTAGGCAGTTCCCTCGGGCAGCCCCGTGATCCTCGCCGTTTGGCCATCTTTGAGCTTGAGGGTCGCCTTGCCGTCCTCGAACGTCGCGTCACCGTAGGTGCCGGATACTTTGCGGCCCATGGCATCGGTGGCCTCAACCACAAACTTAAATATCTTGTCCGCGTCGACCGCCAGGCCCTCGCGCGCAACGACGGTCTTGGAGACGTCGAGCTCGCCCGTCTTCACAGTGTTGGTCACGGTGAAGCCGCGCTCGGCGTCGCCGGTGACCTTCGAGCTGTAGCCCTCGACGGGGTCCTCGGCCACGGCGTAGCCGATCACGGAGCCGGACTTGGAGTACTTGGGCAGGCCCCCGAAGGTGTGCCTCCAGCTATTGGACTTCGACAGCTCGGCCGACTCGCCGGTGTCCTTCCCGTCGGCGAGCAGGCGCACGGTGGCCTTCTCGGCCGCCGGGCCGACCCACTTCTTCTCGACGGGCACCGAGACCTTGGCCGTGGAGGTGTTGGTCACGGTGAAGCCGCGCTCGGCGTCGCCGGTGACCTTCGAGCTGTAGCCCTCGACGGGGTCCTCGGACACGGTGTAGTGCGCGCCCGCGGGCAGGTTGGAGAAGACGCCCTTCCAGTCGTTGGACTCGCTCAGGGTGATCGAATCGATGACGGTATCGCCGTTCTTGAGATTTACTTTGACCTTATTAGGATGGGGAATCCTGGGGTTCTCCCAGACCTTTTTGATGGGAATGTCGATGTTCTCGGACTTGCCGATGATGACACCGCCGTTGGCGCCGATGCCGCCTCCCCGCTCGGCCGTATTGCCAGAGATCGTCAGCGACGTCTGACCGCGGCCGAGGTTATACACATCCTCGCTCATCACAGATTTAAGCGCGACGTTCGGCGTGGCGTCGGTAAAGGACAGGGGCTCGCCGTTGCCACCGTCGGGAGAGAATCGCGGGATTTCGGTGTTTGTTTCCGCATAAGTGCCTTCGGGGTTAAACAGCCCACCGTCTCTGTACCAGCTGACCTTTCCGCCGCCCGGAGCGCGGTTGGCCAAGGTCAGTTTGTATTTGGCGTCTTTGAAGCCGGTGAAGACGAGGTCGTCTCCCGCCTCATCGGCCGAGTTCCTGGCGATCAGGCCACCGTTCTGGACGTAGACCTTGGCATCTCCGGTCGGGCAGAACCACATGCCGCCGCCCTGCTTTTTCGCATGGTTATCAACAACGAGAGCGTTTTCGATATGGAGCGTGCTATAGACGAGATACTCGTTGCCTTCGCTATATACGCCGCCACCCATATTCCGAGCAGTATTGTCCTTGATCTCGCCCGCACTGAGCTTGACGTCATCTGAATAGGTATAGATGCCTCCGCCGGCGGAAGCGGAGTTACCCGATACGGAGCCACCTTTCATAGTGAAAGCGGTATGGTCCCTACCACCCTGCTGCAGGCCGCGATCGACCACGCACACTCCGCCGCCTTTGCCATCAGAATACGCAATATTGTCCTCGATCTTGCCGCCCTTGAGGGTAAACTCGGCATTCCCTTCGACGTGCACTGCGCCGGAGGGAGTTCGATTCCCAAGCTTATAGCCTCTGTTGCGCACAAGCTGACCACCGGTCATCTCAAAGGAGGCTCTCTGGTTACGAGCCTCGCTGTACATGACCACCGCGCCGCCCTGATAGCCGGCGTTATCCTCGATACTGCCGTTACTCATCTCAAGGTGGGCATCGCCCATCAGCATGATGCCGGTAGACGAAAGGTAATTACCATCGCCGTCTGCGGAGAAAGACACGTGATTCTTACGGATAACGCCGCCCTTCATGACAACATGAGCGCCGTCTTTCGCGTGGACAGCGCCGCAATACGCGTCCTTAAGTTCGCACTGCTCGATAACGCCGCCCGTCATGGTAAGCGAAGCCTTGTCTCCCGACACGTCGATGACACCCGTATTGACGGTGTTCGCAGCGCCGTCGCACACAACGGCCTCGTCAGAGAGCACAACCGCTCCCCTGCTAGAAATAATGGCGCCCTTGTTGTAGCGACCACTCAGGGACACTTTCCCCGACAGCTCGAGGGATGCCCCCTCGGCAACATTGACCAGTACGGAGAAGCCGCTTTTCTTTGCCAAGATGGTATAGGGCTCATCCGACGTGATCTTAATCATCTTCCCGGCAGGAATCGTGAGCGTGGAGCCAAGCTTCACGTGCTTTTTCAGGGTGATGACGGTTTCCTTGTCATAGGGGGCCTCGTCGACCAGATCCTGAAGGGTCTTGGTGCTGTCATCGCTCACGGTACCGCCGACGCCGTCATCGATGGACTCGCGCGTGTAGACGATATCGACGCCAAAGAACGGGAGGTTCTCCGAGCCTTTGATGTCGTCCATGCTGTTTTCGATTGTGATCTTTTTAACCGTGCTGCCTTCAAACATACCCGAGGGTATTTCGGTGAGGCCGCGCCCGATCGTCACATCCTTCACGCCACCTACGCCCGAGAAGGCCGCCGTGCCAACGGAAGTCACGGAATCCGGAATGGAAAGCTGCTCCGGCAACGTGCCGTAATAGAAGGCGTAGTTGCCAATTGTCTCAAGTGTCCTGGGAAGCTGGACGGCGACGTTGCTCTGGATAAAGGCCCACTCACCGATACTCTTCAGGCTGTCGCAAAGCCCCACGATCTTAACCGGTGTGTAGCAGAACGCATTGTCCGGAATGTTCTGAAGCGAGGACAGATCCACGGACGCCTGCAGATTTTTGCACTCGTAAAAAGCCCCCCAGCCCATCTTTGTCACCTTGCTTAGATTGGGCACGCTCACCAGGCTGGCGCACCCCTGGAAAGCAGAGGATCCGATGCTCTTCAATGTGCCTGGGAAATCGATCCCAGTCAAACTCGAGCAAGTCCGAAACGCCCCATCCCCGATGGACTCGATTTCGCTCAGCGCGGTGACGGACGTGAGAGAGGTGCATCCGTCAAACATGTGCGAGGGGATCTTGGTAACCGAAGCGGGCAACGACACGCTTGTCAGAGACGTGCAGTCTTCGAACACGCCCGTTATGGTGTCGGAGAAGGCGACATCTTTTGGAAACTCGATGCCTGTGAGGGCCGTAGCCCCCTCGAAGGCGCCCGAGCCCGAAATCATTTTGAGGGTTGAGGGGAGATCGATCTCCGAAAGGTTGCTGCAGCCATAGACCATCATGTTGGCGCTAATCTCCTCGACGCCCTCATCGAAATAGAGCTTTTCGAGCGAGCCAGCGTTTTGCAGCGAGCAAGCGAAGTTCTTGATGGAGCCAGGGATATGGAGCTCCTTGACCTTTGCGAACCTCCGGAAATTCCCTCCGTACATTTTTTCGAGCGTGTCGGGAAGCGTCAGCTGCTCAACGTTCTTGGCCACGATACCAGACGAGAAATAAAGTTTGGTGACTTTGTAGGTCTGGCCACCATGCTCGATGGAGCTGGGCACACTCACCGCGGTCACACTGTCGTCGGCAACAATACCTGTGATTTCCGCCGTGCCCTTATCCGTGGTCTCGCACGAATAGGTCACGCCGTCCTGGGTGATCTCAAACTCCTCCGCAGTATACGCGGTCCGCGATTCCGTGGCCGCATATGCGACACCGGCCGTCGCGCCAACGGATAAACATCCGAAGCCGAGAACCAGCGCAAGGCAGAGAGCAGCGACTCTCTGCCCCCCCCCGCCGAAAACTTTCCTCTCCAATTCCCTTCTCCCCCTCTGGTGTCGCCTTCTCTTCCCACGAGCGATCTATTGATTAAGGACAGTTAAAGACAACATTATGACCAAAGAGGCCCATCATGGAGATAATCCACGTCTTCGCCCGAAATGGTAATTAATTGGCATGATTAATTGGCGAACAACTGAACGAAGAGCAATCTACTAATGGCACATAAATGGCGGCGTCAACACCTGAAGTGCAAAAAGACTACTTTTCTAGATGCGGCCGAGGTCGTAGGCTCGCGCAACAGACTCGCCGGCACAGATGAGGTTGGTTGTGGCTTCTTGCGAATCGAGTGCCCGCTCCAGGTCCATGGGCTTGCGGCAGATCGGCAAAACCAAGTCAATACCCTGCCCATATACCGCATCCAGGTTGTCAGCGCGACCGCCCACGACGGCAACCACCGGCTTGCCATATCGCTTCGCACGACGGGCCACGCCCACCGGCGCCTTACCGGCGGCGGACTGCTCATCCATATTGCCCTCGCCCGTTATGACCAGGTCGACATCGCGCACGCGCTCGTCAAACCCCACGAGATCGAGCACCGTCTCCACACCCGAGTGTAGCTCCGCACCGAGTGCCAGCAACGCCGCGCCCAAGCCACCGGCAGCGCCCGCGCCGGGCACGCCGAGCACCGAGCCAAATGTCCGTGCGCCCTCGGGTGTGCGCAACAACCCCTGGGCCCGAGCCTCGACAATTGCCGTATCGAGTAGACGACCGTAGCCGACCATCCAGCTGTCGCACCTGCTCAGCGCCTCGGCGTCACCCGTCGGCAAGCCTTTCTGCCCGCCAAACACCGCTAATGCGCCCCGACGCCCCACGAGCGGATTCTCGACATCCGAAAGCACAACGATACGAGCGCCATCCAAAGCCTGCAGCGCTGGCGCCAAATCAACGCTCGCCACCCGCTCAAGGCCGGCAAGACCGGGGGCGATATCGCAGCCCCGATCATCGACCACACGCGCGCCCAGCGCCTGCAGCATACCGGCGCCACCATCGTTGGTGGCGCTGCCGCCCAAGCCAATATAGATAGTCTTTGCCCCGGCACGAACCGCACGGAGCATCAGCTCGCCCACGCCATAGGTTGTAGCAGCCAGCGCCGACGACTCCGTGCAAGGCGAATACCCAATGCCAGCCGCCTCGGCCATCTCGATGACCGCGGACTCGCGCTCGGCATCTACCAGCATCCGGGCAGACACGGGTTCACCAAAGGGACCTGCCACCTCGCAGGTCGAGAGCTCGCCACCACGCGCGGCAACGGCGTCGAGCGTTCCCTCGCCACCATCTGCCAGCGGCAAAGCGTTCAGCTCGGCATCGGGCCAAACGCGGCGCACGCCCTCGGCAACCGCTGCCTCCGCCTGCGCGCTCGAAACGCTGCCCTTAAAGGAGTCAATTGCCAGCAGCACGCGGCGGGGCCGGCGGCACGCAGGACCAAAGTCAACCGCCGTGTCAGCATCCTCACCGGCACCTGCAAGCGCTGCGGCGTGAGCGGCATGCGCCTCAAGATCGGCCCCACAACCGCAATCAGTGCCGCCCGCTCCGCGCAGACCGCCAAAATAGCTACTCAGCAGCTCGCGGCATTCATCCGCCAGGACCCCAGCCGTCACGTTAAACCGATGATTCAGGCGCGAATCGGCATTCAGGTCATACAGCGAACCCAGCGCGCCCGCCTTGGCATCACTCGCGCCATACACGCAGCGCCCCACGCGCGCGTTAACCATAAGCCCCGCACACATGCAGCAGGGCTCGAGCGTCACGTAGACCGTGCAATCGGAAAGGCGCCAGCGACCGAGCGACCGAGCGGCAGCGCACAGGGCCGCAAACTCGGCATGAGCCGAAGGATCCTGATCGAGCTCGCGACGATTATGCGCCCGCGCGACAATCTCGCCCGCGCGCACCACTACGGCTCCGATGGGCACCTCGCCCACCGCCGCGGCGGCGCGCGCCTCCGCCAGCGCCTCACGCATGAACTTCTCGTCGATTTCGGTGATCGTCATCGTTCGCCTTCCCTGTTGCAAATTCAAAACGATGCTATCATTACGACTCACGGAGAGATGGCAGAGCGGTTGAATGCGGCGGTCTTGAAAACCGTTGAGCGCGAGAGCGTTCCGGGGGTTCGAATCCCCCTCTCTCCGCCACTTTTAGTGATGCACCGGCGTCATGGTTCGCTCGAACAGTGCATCGACCACGTCGGCTATCTCAGGTCGACGTTCAAGATCGTGGCCCGATTCCCACCATATCGTGAAAAGTCGAATAATACCGCCGGCGACAAACTCAGACGTCGTCTCGAGTGACACGGGGGCCAGGGCATCCTCGGCAAGCACGTTCATCACACGCTCGCGGATGGAGCGGGCAATGCGGTCGCAAATAACGTTGGTCAGCATGCCCGACATGCTGCTTGCCAAAATGTTATCCATGAGCTGCTCGTGCGCCAGAATCAAATCCATGGCATCGTCCAAAATCGCGTGCCGAAGCGCGCGCACGTCCTCGGCAGACACTGCGCCGGCCTCATCGGGCTGTTTTTGCGGCAAGCCCGACATAAGCTCATCGATATAAAAGGCAAAGTAATCGTTCTTGTCGCGAAAGTGCTTGTAGAACGTCGTACGGCGAATCATGGCGCGGTCGCACAGCATGGCAACCGTCAGGTCCTCAAAACGATGCTCCTCGAGAAGTTCAGTGAAGGCATCGAACAGGGCGCGGTAGGTTTTCTTGATGCGAAGGTCCACTGGTATCGCCATCCTCAGGGCAAAGACAACACTCGTCAATCTGTCGCATATCTTACACCTGTACCTCGCGCGCTTTGCCCCAGTGCCAACCCCACCGAAAACATAACGCTTACCGGAAAGTTCGGCACGGCAAAACGTTGCGGGTATACTAGTAGCGTTATACCAACGGCAGCTGGCGCATGCCGCCGCGGCCATTCGAAACGGAGACATCATGATTACCGTCATCATCGGCATCGTTGTTGTCATTGTGATTGTCTGCGCCATCGCCGGCATCTACAACAACATGGTCACCAAGCGTAACCGCATCGATAACGCCTGGCAGAACATCGATACGCAGCTGCAGCGCCGCAACGACCTGATCCCCAACCTGGTCGAGACCGTCAAGGGCTACGCCAAGCACGAGCAGGAGACGCTCTCCGCCGTGATCAGCGCGCGTAACACCGCCGTCAAGGCCACTACGCCCGAGGCCAAGATGGAAGCCGACAACGTGCTGACCGGTGCGCTGCGCCAGCTCTTTGCCGTCGCCGAGGCCTACCCCGACCTTAAGGCGAACACCAACTTTACGCAGCTCCAGGCATCGCTCGAGGATACCGAGAACAAGGTGAGCTACGCACGCCAGAGCTACAACGATTGCGTGCTCAGCTACAACAACGCCATCCAGACGTTCCCGGCTGTTATCTTTGCCGGCATCTTCCAGTTTAAGGAGCGCCAGGGCTTCGAGGCCGCCGAGGCCGCCCGCCAGGCACCAACCGTCAAGTTCTAGTGAGCCGTTGACGCATCCACAACCGTTTTTGCATAAACCGCCCCGTCGAATGCATACTTCGACGGGGCGGTTGCTTTTTGCCCGAAGGTACCCCCAGGGGCGGCGTGCAAATTTTGGAGTTTTCAGCATCCCGGAACCCACAGGGCAGGAACGTGCCCACAGAACCGCGTTGAAAACCCTGATTCTGAGCCCTCAGCGCCTCAGAGATCGCTCATTTTTTTACAGGATGCGGCTCATGGCGCCTGACTTTTGTCCAAAAACCAGTATGCAGGCACCCTCGACTGCTGAAAACTCCCAAAAATGCACGCCCCGCCCCACCCCAGGCGAGCGGCAACCGAAAAAACGTGCACGTCCCCTCTTCGGCTGCAACTACGGCAAAGCCCTAACAGCCAAATAAAAGGCGCGGCCAATAGGCCGCGCACCTTCTCCCCTACAGCCCAGTAACCTCCTGGCAAGGAATGCAGAGCACTCGACCGAGGCGGACCGGCCTATCTCCCGGCGCATTCCACAGGACGAAAGAACCTCCGCCGCACGTAGTGCGCAGCGGAGGTTCTTTCATGTCCGAGGACGCGCCGGGAGATAGGCCGGTCCGCCTCGGTCAGGGCTTGATGGGAATTACGAAGCCAGGTTACGCCACGGTGTAAACCCAGTTGTGCTTATCTTCAACAGCACCAGACTGGATACCAGTCAGGGTCTCGCGAAGCTTCTTCATCACAGGGCCAATCTCGGTGTAGCCAGCCGGGAAGGTCACGGTCTCATCGGCACCATAGACCTTGTTGTCGATCTCGCCCACCGGGGAAATGACGGCAGCGGTGCCGCACAGGCCGCACTCAACAAAGGTGCCGGACTTGACCTCAGCCCACTCGACGGGACGCTGGTCAACGGTCATGCCCAGGTCCTCGGCAACCTGAACAAGCGAACGACGGGTGATGGAGGGCAAGATGGAGTCGGTGTGCGACTGCGGAACGACGAGCGTGCCGTCCTCCTTCACGAACAGAACGTTCGCGCCGCCGGTCTCCTCGACATAGGTGCGGGACTCAGAGTCGAGATACAGGTTCTCGGCATAACCCTCGCGATGGGCCTCCATCGTGGGCTTGAGGGACATGGCGTAGTTCAGGCCAGCCTTGATGTTGCCGGTGCCGTGCGGTGCGGCGCGGTCGTACTCGGAAACGCGCAGCTTGACGGGCTTGAGGCCACCCTTAAAGTACGGACCGACCGGGGTCACGAGAATGCGGAACGTGTACTCAGGAGCGGGAGCCACGCCGATCACGTCACCGGAGCCGATCATAAACGGACGCACGTACAGGGTTGCACCGGAGCCGAAGGGCGGAACCCAGGCGGCGTTGGCAGAAACGACCTGCTTGACGGCCTCAACGAACTTGTCCTTGGGGAACGGGGGCATCTCGAGGCGCTGCGCAGAGTTGTACATACGCTCAGCGTTCATGTCGGGACGGAAACAGACGATGCTGCCGTCCTCGGCGGTGTAGGCTTTCAGGCCCTCAAAGACCTCCTGGCAGTAATGGAAGATGCCAGCGCACTCGGAGACATGCAGGGTGTGGTCGGTGGTCAGGCCACCCTCGTCCCACTCGCCATCCTTCCAATGAGCCTCGTAGCTGTAATCGGTCTTCATGTAGCCAAAGCCGAGGCTACCCCAATCGATATCCTTCTTCTCGACAGTCATATGTCGCTCCTTACATACACAGTTGCATACTCGCGAACCCGCACGCAAGGACCGAGGCCGACCGCGTCGCAACGTCGCACATCCGGAGCGTAGAGCCGGACGGGACACGCGAACAGCATCAAAGCCGATGGCACGTCGATTCGCATGCACGAGATTGTACTCCCCGCACGCGTTGGATAAAACGTTTTTCTTTAACTAACTAAAGTATTCTCATTTGAACGGCACTAAAGAGGCCCGCCACCGCAAGCGATGACGGGCCTCAACTACACGGTTTGCGCGCCGATTCAGGCTAAGCGCTCTATTTGCCCAGCTTGGCCTTGACGATGCCGACCACAGTCGGGATGATCGACACGGCAACAATGCCGATAATCAGCAGCTCAAAGTGCTCCTGCACAAAGGGAATGCCGCCAAAGAAGTAGCCCAGCAGCGTGAAGACCGTCGACCAGGTAATGCCGCCCAGCACGTTAAAGATCACAAAGTTGCGCCAGTGCATACCGCCCATACCGGCGATAAAGGGCACAAAGGTGCGGATAAACGGGAAGAAGCGACCCAGGAAAATGGCCAGGTGACCCCACTTGTCCAGGAAGTCCTCGGACTTTTTAATACGCTCGGGCGTCATGGCCTTTACCTTGCCCGAAGCGATGATCTTTTTGCCAAAGAAGTGACCGATCATAAAGTTGCACTGGTCGCCCAGGATAGCAGCAGCCCATGCGACGGCCAGCAGGGCCACGATGTTAAAGCCGCCGTTGTGGGCAAAGAAGCCCGAGGCGAACAGCAGCGAATCGCCGGGAAGGAACGGGAAGAACACCACGCCCGTCTCGATAAAGATGATCAGGAACACGCAGCCGTAGGCCATAAGCGGGCCGGCGGCGATCCAACTGGCGATCGCGGTGCGCGGGTCTTTGAGCAACTCGGCGATAAAATTAATGAAACCCATGAAGTAAAACCTCTCAGTTGTGGGCGCGGATACGTCCAAGTTGACCAGTATACGGTTGCGGCACCCCCTCGTGCGCAACCCCACAAAAGCATGACTCCATTACCAGCAAGTATGCATAACTGACACCTGTCACGCTAAGCCGTGAAAGATTGCTCTTCCTAATCCCTAGCGAATCGCTATACTTTATTGAATCGCATTGCCATGGCGCTAAGGGAGGGCGGTCAGTGAGCTTTATCAATACCATTCGCGAGGACATCAAGACCGTCCAGGCGCAGGACCCCGCCGCGCAAAACGGTCTGGTCATTTTCCTTTCGTACCCCGGTCTTCACGCCAAGTGGAACCACGTACCCGAGCACTGGCTGTGGGAACATGGCCATCGCTCGCTCGCCCGCGTGCTCTCGCAAATCACCCGCCATATCACCGGCGTCGAGATTCACCCTGCCGCGCAGATCGGCAAACATTTCTTTATCGACCACGCCATGGGCGTCGTTATTGGCGAGACCACCATCGTGGGCGACAACTGCGTGCTCTATCAGGGCGTCACACTCGGCGGTACCGGCAACGAGACCGGCAAACGCCACCCAACGCTTGGCAACAACGTCACCGTGGGCACCGGTGCCAAGGTGCTCGGCAACATCCGCATCGGCAACAACGTCAAAATCGGCGGCAACTCGGTCGTCGTCAAAGACGTCCCCGACAACTGCACCGTCGTGGGCGTGCCCGGCCGCATCATCAAGCGCAACGGCTGCCGTGTGTTCGAGGAAAGCTTCGACGCCAAGCAGCACCGCGAATACATGCCCGACGATGCCGCCGAGCAGAGCGCCCTCAACCGCCAGGGCATCACCGAAAATGCCCGCCGCGTCAAAGAACTCGAGCGAGAGGTGGCCGAGCTCAAGGCCCTCGTCGTCAAGCTCGTGGACGAACGCTAGGGCTGCGAACGGTACAGACCCGCATCAACGCAAGAAGGCGCGCCGGGGAATCAATCCCCCGGCGCGCCTTCTTTTCGATGTGACATGCGGGACTGTCCCTTTGCCACATTAAGCAAACTGGCTCAGGTAGAGGTCGGCGTAAGCGCCCTCGGCTGCGAGCAGCTCCTCATGTGTGCCCTGCTCGATAATGTTGCCGTGATCCATGACCAATATCAAGTCGGCATCAACGATCGTCGACAGACGGTGCGCGATTACAAAGCTCGTGCGCCCGCGCATGAGCGCGTCCATGGCACGGCCGATGGCAAGCTCGGTGCGCGTGTCCACGCTTGAGGTCGCCTCGTCCAGGATGAGAATCGCCGGGTTGTTGAGCAGCACGCGCGCAATGGTCAGCAGCTGGCGCTGGCCCTGACTAATGCTCTCGGCATCGTTGGCCACCCGCGTGTCATAACCCTGCGGCATGGTGCGCACAAAGAAGTCGACCTGCGCGGCGCGCGCAGCCGCCACGATCTCGTCGCGCGTCGCCTCGGGACAGCCGTAGGCGATGTTCTCGGCAATCGTGCCGTCGAACAGCCAGGCGTCTTGCAGCACCATGCCAAACTGCTGACGTAGCTCGCCGCGATCCATGCGGCTCGTGTCCACGCCGTCGAGCGTAATGCGGCCACCGTCGATCTCGTAAAAGCGCATGAGCAGGTTGATGAGCGTGGTCTTACCCGCGCCCGTGGTTCCCACCACGGCGATCTTCTGGCCCGGCTCGGCGGTAAACGACACGTCGCGCATAAGCGGCTTGTCGGGCGAATAGCCAAAGCGCACATGCTCAAAAGCAACGCGGCCCTCAACGCGACCCGGCAGCTTGGCGGCCTCGTCCGGCAGCGGATCGGCCTCCATCTCGGGCTCATCGAGCAGGTCGAACACGCGCTCTGCGCTCGCCAGCGCGCTCTGCAGCGAGTTAAAAGTAAATGACAGCTGCGTCATGGGTTCGGACGCCTCGTAGATAAACTGGAAGAACGCCTGGAACACGCCGACGGTCATGTGACCGGCGACCAGCATGCTGCAGCCCACCAGCGCGATCACGATCTGCGCCAAACGGCCGATAAAGCGCACCGCGGGACCGACGGCATTGATCATAAAGTCGGCCCTGGCACTCACGCGCGCCAACTCGCCCGAGGCTTCGTGCACCTCGGCAGAACTCTGGCGTTCGCGGTTAAACGCGCGAATCACCAGACGGCCCGAGTAGCCCTCCTCGACCGCGCTCGTAATCTTGGAGACCCATTCCTGGCGCTCACCGGTTACGACATGCGTGCGGCGCGAGACCACCTTGGTCACCAGCAGCGATACCGCCGCAAAACCCAAAAAGACCAACGTGAGCCTAACGCTATAGACGAACATCATGATGATGGCGCCCGTCACGGTGCCGATCGACACCAGCAGCTGCAGCAGTCCGCGCTGCATGCTCTCGGACATCTTGTCCAGGTCGTTGGTCGCGCGGCTGACTACCTCACCGGGGCGATGCGCATCAAAGTAAGCGAGCGGCAGACGGCTGAGCTTTTGCGCGATGCGGTTGCGCAGGCGCAGGTTGAGGCGCTCAGCAACACTCGACATCAAAAAACTCTGCAGCGCATAGAACGATCCGGCGGCCGTCCAGATCATAAAGTAGACGAAGATGGTCTTGCCGCAGTTCTCCCAAGTGATGTTGAAGGTGGTTCCGTTGGCAAACGCCACCTGAATGTGGCCCCACAGCTCATCAATCACGCGGGCGCTATATGCCGGCGCGGCGGTGTTAAAGATGACATAGAGCACAATGCTCGCGAACACGATATAGAAGCGCCAATGGTCGCCGGCAGCCTCGCTCCACAGGCGGCGCACCGTCGCCCAGGTATCACGGGGCGTCTCGTCCTCGTCTTCGTCGTCCACGTCGCGCATGCGCTCTGCCTCGGCGCGGGCGCGCTCGTCCTCGGCGCGTTCGTTTTCCTCGTAGAGCGCTTGGCGGCGAGCCTCGCGCTCGGCTGCAGCCTTGGCGGCCTCGTCCAGCTCGGGTGCCGCGGCAGCCGTTTCCTCGACCAGCCCCGCGGCAACGGCGTCATCAACGCTGGCCTGCTTCTTGAGCTCATCGGCCATGCTACTCACCTCCCTTCATTTGCGATTCCGCGATGGCGCGGTACACCTCGCATGTTTCCATAAGCTCGTCATGCGTGCCCAGGCCCACGACCTCACCATCCTTGAGCACGACAATCTGGTCGGCGTGCAAGATCGTCGAGATGCGCTGCGCGATGATGAGCACCGCAGCGTCACGCGTCTCGTCTTGCAACGCATGGCGCAGGGCGGCATCGGTCTTAAAGTCCAGGGCCGAGAAACTGTCATCGAAGATATATAGATCGGCATGCTTCATGAGTGCACGGGCGATGGCCAGACGCTGGCGCTGGCCGCCCGAAAAGTTCGTGCCGCCCTGCGCCACCGGGGTATCGAGCCCCTGCGGCTGATCGAGCACAAAGGTGCTCTGGGCAACCTGCAGCGCATGAAGCATGTCGGCCTCAGTCGCGTCTTCGTTGCCAAAGCGCAAATTGCTTGCCACGGTGCCCGAGAACAGCCACGCCTTCTGCGGCACGTAAGCGATATGCCCGCGAATCTCGTCTTGCGAAAGGTCGTGCAGATCAACGCCGTCCAGGCGAATGGCGCCCTTGGTGGCATCGTGGAAGCGCAGCAAAAGCTTTGCCACCGTCGACTTACCCGAACCGGTCGAGCCGACGATCGCAGTCGTCTGACCGCGGCGACAGGCAAAGCTCAGGTCGTACAGGGTGTCCTCGTCGGCATCGTCAAAGCGAAACGACATGTGATCGAACACGGCGACCGCATCGGCTCCGTCCTTTGAGTCGGACGCGGCCGCATCAAGCGTACGCTGGCCATCGACGATGCTCGGCTCAATCTCCAGCACTTGCTGTGCACGGCTTAGGCATGCCGCGGCACGCGGAAGCGTCAGCACCACCATCTGCGCCATCATCACAAAGAACAGGATCAGAAGCGCGTACTCCAGCACCGCCGAGATGCTCGCGATCTGCATGGCGTGGGCGCCCACGCGGTTGCCGCCAACCCACAGCACCGCCACCTCGGCGATGTTCATCAAAAAGAAGGTGGAGCTGTCGAGACCCACAAACAGGTGGTTAACCTTGATGGCGTTGGCTGCGTAATCGCTAAATACCTCGTCCAGGCGCTGCTCCTCGTGGCGCTCCTTATTGAAAGCACGGATGACGCGCACGCCCACGATGTTCTCGCGCAGCACCACGTTCATGCGGTCGATAAAGCTCTGCAAGCGCATAAAGATCGGAGCCGCGTTGGCAACCGTAAAGACCGCCGCCACCAGCACAATCGCAACGACTACGCCCAGAAGCGTGCCCATGGCAGGATCGATAAACCAAGCGAAGATGATGCCCGCCACCGCCAAAAACGGCACGGGCAGCACCAGCTGAATCGTCTGCAGGATAGCCTGCTGAATCACGTTGATGTCATTGAGCGAGCGTGTGACCATCGATCCGGTGCCAAAGCGCTCAAAATCGCTGGCCGCGAGCTCGAGCGATTTGTCGTACACGGCATTGCGGATATCGCAAGCCACGTTAGCCGCCAGACGCGCCGAAAGGTAGCAGCCCAGCACCGCGCCGCCGCTGGCCATGCCGGTCGCGATGAGCATGTACAGACCGTTGCGCAGGATGTAGTCGACATCGCCCGTGGTAATACCGGTGTTGACCATGTTCGCCAGCATCGTGGGAACCAACAGCGTACCGACGTTATCCACCAGCAGCACCAGCAGCGTCACTGCGACAAGCCCTCGATAGGGCTTCAAAAACCTCATTAGCAGTCGCACGACTCCCCCTCACCTTGATTCTCGGCCTGGCTCTCGGCAGCGATATGCTGCTTAAAGACATCGCACTCCTCGCCGAGCACCTGAGAGAATTTGCCGATCAAGCGCATGATTTCGCGCTGCTCACACGGCTCAAGCGCGCCAAAGGCTCGCTGCTCGGCCTTGAGTGCCGGCAGCGCATAACGCTCGGCAAATCGCCTGCCCTCTTCGGTCAGGCTCACAACCTTGTTCTTACGGCTGCCTTCGGCAAACCCCAACGTTGCGAAGCCCCGCGCCGTCAAGGTTTTAATTGCCGAGTTGATAGTCTGCTTGCTGTAGAACCATTCGCTTGTCAGACGGCTTACGGCAACACTGCCGCCCGCCGTGCTGGTATCGACGAGCATCCAGTAAGCGCAGTCCGAAAGACCGCAGGCGCGCGAGAACTCCGAATAGATATGGTCGAGTCCATTGAGCAACCGGTCGAAGTCGACCAGTGTAACCGCACTATTCATCTATCCCACCATTCGATTGTCCGATTTTTGACCAATTTATGCCTCTAGATTAGTCCGAGTTTTGACTATCGTCAACAGGCGCTCCGCAAATGTTTGCACTTTTATGGCCTATCGGCAGAAAAAGACCGCCGGCGCGGGGGCAGCGCCAGCGGTCACGTGAAAATCGGGTTTTATTGCCTGTTAAGCGGCGACGGCCTCATAGACCGTAGCGCCCGAGAAGCTGTCATGCAGGCTCTTGCCGGCAATCCACGGCAGCTCGACAACCTCGCAGACCGTGTTGACCAGCTCGGAGCAGTCAGTAAAGTGGCCCTTGTCGTTGAGGGCCTCGCAATCCTGAACACGCCAATAGCCATCGGTGTGCGTGATGTAGTACTCGTGATCGTTGATCGACACGAAAGCGCGCGTCTTGGAACGCAGCAGCTTCAGAAATCCTTCGAAATCGGTCTCGATGACATCTCCAGCCTGGAACATGATAGTTACCTCCTGGCCCGGCGCCACCACGGCGCGTTGATAAACGTTGGTACTCCTTTAGTAAAACCTTTATCAGAGGTTATGCGTTCGTCATTTAGGCAAGTGGTAAAAAACCGCAGGGTAGACGGGATAAAACGTTTAACCATCCCATTTGTTTGTCACATTCTGAAGGCACTTTTATGCAAACCTACTTTCCCAATTGGAATCTATCCTTTTGGCCGGGCAATTGACCGTCTATCGTTTGAGCCCGACGGGTATGAACGGGGCATCTGCAACGCCACCGCAAGGAGACACCATGGAGACTATCGAAGCGCTCATTCACCGCCGCAGCTGCCGCAAATACAGCGATCGTCCCGTCGAGGCCGAAAAGCTTGCACGTATTATCGAAGCCGGCCAATATGCACCGAGCGGCATGGGCCGCCAGCCGGTGACATTTGTCGCCGTCACCGACCCCGCAACCGTTGAGCGTCTCTCACAGCTCAACGCCCAGGTCATGGGCAGCAACGGTGACCCCTTCTATGGCGCCAAGACCGTTGTGGTGGTGCTGGTTGACCGCAGCATGCCAACGCATCTGGAAGACGGTTCGCTCGCCATGGGCAACCTGCTCAATGCTGCCTATGCGCTGGGCGTTGATTCGTGCTGGATTCATCGCGCACACGAGGTCTTCGACTCGCCCGAAGGCTTGGAACTGCTGGCAAGCTGGGGCCTGCCCGCCGACGGCAGCCTGCGCGGTGTCGGTCACTGCATTCTGGGCTACGCCGAGGACACGCTACCCGAGGCAAAGCCGCGCCGCGACAACGTGGTGTATGTTCCGCCGTTCTAACGAACGGCGGACCCGTTGACGCTGCGCGGGCCGCATTCACGCCAATCTGACGTTCAATTTCGAGGGCGCGACCAGAAGGTCAGCGCCCTCTCATTTCACGTCACCTTGGCGCAAATGCGGCTCGCTCGCTGTTGGTGACTGACATCGGGTGCGCCACTGCTGGCATTCGGCACTTGGGCAGCTGAAAGGCCCCGTCCAAAATTTGCTGTCCCACTCGCAACTTATATTGACGTCGCCGTTGTCGTCGTTTCGTTCGTGTGAGTCGTTTCGGCTTCGCTGCCTTGTTCGTCCTCGTCCTTTTGCGCGTCGGCGATGGTGGAAGCTGCCGCGACGATACCGCGTTGGGGCGCAACGCCCGTCTGGACCTGAGCGCCCTCGACAACTTCTGTGCCTGCATGCGCGAGCTCGGGCGATTTAAACATTGCGTCCAAGTTGGCGCCACCGCCGGCATATCCGAGCGCGGCGAGTGCGATGACGATCACTGCAACGACGGCCACGATCGGCACATAACGATGCCAACCAGCCGGGTTGAGTCCGCTGCGGCGAGCCGCCCCGCGGCTGATGTAACCGAGCGTTCCGTCGTGCTTGAGTTTTGAGCCCACCACGCGTTTGCGGCGCCACAGTGAGGACTCTGCCTGCATTGCCAAGCGGGCGCTTGCCGAAGGATAGCCATATTTAGTGCGCTTGAACGAGCCATCAAACCCCGAGGCGTGTTTGCCCCACGTCACCGATGTCGTGCGTCGGTTGACCGGCGCGGCGCTCCGCCTTCTGCGGCTCGGTTTTGAAGTCTCAGCCATATGCCCTCGCACGCCGTAACCAAATCGAAACAATAACGCTTTGGACTGTAGCACACGCGTCGCGCGCGGTCACGGGCGCCTCGCTCAACGGTCATCGTCCTTCAGCAAGCGCCACAGCGTTGTACGGCTTATGCCCAGCACCTCCGCCGCACGGGTTCGGTTGCCGTGGAGATGGTCTACAACCAAATGCGCGATATCTCGCTCGGTATCGGCCAGCGGTCGCAGGATATACAGGTCACTTTCGAGCGTCGGGGCGCCAAAGGTTGCGGTCTTAATCACGTCCTCTTGGGCGAGTACTTCCTCCGCCACAGCGCGGTCCACCGTGCCCGCCCCCACCAATATATACAGTCGTTCCGAGACCTCGCGGAGCTGCAGATAATTGCGCGGCCAGCGGTAAGCATCGAGCGCCTTCGTCGCCGCGGCAGACAGCGTGGGCGCTGCCGTCCCAAATGCATCAGCGAGATATTCCAAATAGCGCGCGACCTTCGTCGACGCGGCTCCCTGCTCGGCGATTGCCGGCGCCACGCTCACCGCACAGGCGAAGCGCTCGGTCACAAAAGCAGCCTGATCGCTTTCGCTGCCGCCCGGCATGTCATTCGCCGTCAGCACCACATGGCAGCGCGTCGCCAACGCGGTGTCGGCCATCGTGGAAACGAGCTCGCGGAGGCGCTGAGGGCCAACCGCATTCCAGCCCTCAATGCAAAGGGTCAGCCCCGTTTGGAACAACGGCGATTCGGCGCTTTTGAGCACGTGGCGCCAACCGCGATCGGTGAGCTCATCGAGCGCAACGGCAACAAAGGGTTGATCGGCAAAAGGACCGTCCAGATAAAGGCGCTTGGCAATCTCGACCTGACCCGCTCCCAGCTCGCCCTCGAGCATAAGGGGCACCCCGCGCGCATAGCTCTCGGCAACCGGTGCGGCTACCGCAGCGGCGCCTTCAACGATGCCGTACGCGCTCGATTCGTAGCGGGCCTCAACTTCGTCGGCGTTGAGCCACTCGATGCCCGCATGCGCCGCGGCGCCGCGCACCTCGCGGACCACGACGACCCAAAGGCCCCCGCCCTCTTTGTCGGTGGGGCGAACGGTCAGGCTCAGGCGCGTACCCGCATGCCCCATAACCAGACGCGCGCCGTCTCCTAAACGGTCGAGGCGCTCAGCGACAAAAGTCGCCACACCCCGCTCAAGCGCCGCGTCATTCATGGTCGAGATCGCGACGTCCCCACGCGCATCGATTGCCAATGCCGAGGCCCCAGCAGCAGCCAGGGCCTCGGTCAAGATGTTCAGCTTGGCATCGCTATCCATGATTTGCCCCTGTCCGCGGCGACGTGCAGCCGCCGACGGTCGCACGACCGAGTGTTTCAAAATTGAACGATATTGCTCACCAAACACTATAGGGCAGAAAGCGCCGTCCTGCGAGTATAGGTGTTGCCCCGCATCGCCATCCTGGCGGGGCGATAAGAGCTCTTCGGGACTTATAAACCTGCGGACAAGCCATACCCGCAAGAGCTCCTATCGCTCCACCGTGAGAATGCGCTCACCAGCACGCAGCACGCAGCACGCAAATAAGCTACTTCTCTACCAGATTCCCAGCACGTGCTGCATCCCCAAACTCATGCACGCAATGCCAATCCAGCAGCAAAAGCCCAGCGCGATGGGCTTGCCGCCCTTTTTGACCAGCTCGACGATATCGGTATTAAAACCAATAGCCGCCATGGCCATCACAATAAAGAACTTCGACAGCTCCTTGATGGGCGCCGTAATGGATGCAGGAAGCTGAAGCACCGTAGTGATCACGCTCGCCAGCACAAAAAACAGCACAAACATGGGAAACGCGCGTTTAAGCGAGAACGTGCTTTTGGCGTCGCCGCCGGCCTTGCGCGCCAGATGCATCTGCCAGCATGCGAGAACCAACGTAATGGGAATAATGGCCAGCGTCCTAGTGAGCTTGACCACCGTGGCGCTCTCGAGCACATTGGCGCCGGGATGCATGCTGTCCCAGGCGCTCGCCGCAGCCGTTACCGACGAGGTGTCGTTGATGGCGGTGCCGGCAAACAGGCCAAAGCCCTCGTTGGTCAGCCCGAGCATGCCGCCGAGCGTCGGAAACACGAGCGCCGCGATAACGTTAAACAGGAAGATGACCGAAATAGCCTGGGCAATCTCGCGATCGTCGGCATCAATGACGGGCGCGGTCGCGGCAATGGCAGAACCGCCGCAAATCGACGAACCCACACCCACAAGCGTCGCGATCTTGCCCGGCACGTTCATAACGCGGCAGAGCACGAAGGCGATGACAAGCGAGGTCGAAATCGTCGCCACGATAATCGGCAGCGACTGAGCGCCTTTGGACAGAATCTGCGAGAGGTTCATGCCAAAGCCAAGCAGGATTACCGCGTACTGCAAGACTTTTTTAGACGTATAGGTGACACCGGCGGCGAGCTGTTCGCGACGATTCTTGGGAAAGACGAGCGCCAGGACCATGCCAAAGAGGATGGCAAACACCGGCCCGCCGACCACCTCAACCTGTTTGCCGAGCAACGTCGCGGGGATGGCGACGATCAGGCAGAACAATACGCCCTTCCAGCGCTCGCGTACGATATTCGCCAGTTGCATATGGGATTCCTTCTTTCTATTTCACGTTTGCGACGGCTTATGATACGGCAACATTGAGCACAGCCTTGCGCAAATACAGACTAAGATGCCGCAATAGTTCTTGGACAACAGCCGAATTACCCACCGCGGAGAGCCGATTCGCGGCATAATTAACAGCTGACATATCAGTGTGATAGAATGGTTGCGAGGCACTATGGAAGAATCGATGCACATCGGCGAGCAGGAAACAAGCCTACAGGACCAGTCCTACCACACCATTCGACGCAAAATCGTCTACCTGGACTACAAGCCGGGCGAAAAGCTAGGCGTCAAGCAGCTTTGTGACGACCTGGATATGGGGCGCACCCCTGTGCGCGAGGCGCTGGTGCGTCTGGCGCAAGAGGGCCTGGTGCGTACCGTGCCCCAAAGCGGCACCTATGTCTCGCCCATCAACCTCACTCTTGCCGAGAGCGCCTGCTACATTCGCGAGCACCTGGAAAAGCAGGTAATTGTGGAGTGCTGCGCCCGTGCCACCTCGGCAGGCATTGAGCAGCTCGACCGAGCCATCGCGCTGCAGGAAAAGACCATGGCCGAGGAGGATCGCATCGGCTTCTTTTTAAGCGACAACCTCATGCACCGCATGATCTTTAGCATCGCGTGCCGCAGCACCGTGTGGTCGTGGCTCGAGGCGACCAATGCCGACCTGGAGCGCTTCCGCTGGCTGCGCGCCGCCACGCAGAGGCTCGACAATCAGGAGATTGTTAACGAGCACAAGAAAATCCGCCGCGCCATCGCCGGTCGCGACCCCATCGAGGCGAGCTTCTTGGTGAGCAAGCACCTGCATATGATGTTCCGCAACCAGACCGAGGTCCTGGACCAATATCCCAAGTACTTCGAGACCAGCAAGCTCCGCTAACCTGCCAAAAAGGGACAGGTTTATTTTGGCAGGTTTTATCTGGGCAAACGCAACAAGGCCCGGCTCCGTTTGATGCGGAGCCGGGCCTTGATTGTTAAATGGTTTAAATTGCACCAATAACGGCAACACCGCATACTTGGCGCAGTCAGCGAGCGAACGCCATTCGGCCAATCTGCCGCTCAAATCTATTTTCGGAACCTACCATTTAACGCATCGGTATGGATACTGTTCAACTCATCCATGACCTGCTTATGCTGTGACCTCTGTTCAATACGATCAAGGTCATCTTGAATATCTCCACCACTAAACCCGTGGGTAGAACCAGAAGAGGACGAGAAAGCACCTTCAAAGTAGCCAGCAGGATCCGCAGCAGCAGTAATTACCATTCCCCAGAAAATCAAAACGATTATTAGTTTAACGATATTCATAGCAAAGGATGCTGGAAGAAGTTCTCCAATCCCTATGGGAATATAGAGAAACCAGCCAGCATATCGGCACATAACTCCTGGTTCGACAGACACGTTGCAGGTCAGAATAACGACCCATTGAATAATAAATAGCAACACTTGTGCGGAGGACCAGATATGCGAAAGCGGACAAATGCCAACTACGAGCAGAGGAAGCACAATAGGCAAGCCATTGAAGAGCAGATAGCTAATTACGGCCCATATACCTTGGGTTTCAGCATCAAGGGCTGAATTGCCGGCCCACAACGCGGTAGCAAATAGCTCTCTGGCATCGGAGTCCATATTCAGCTGGAAGGCAAAATACAGCACTGATAATATCCCCGCAATGTGTATAAACATGCTAATGGAGTATTTCACCTTCTGCGTTTCCTGTTTCATTTTGCGCGTCTCCCTCCTGACCATGAAATCAGCTCAGAATGTTTCTGATAGCATACATGTAAGTCTAGCGCGCTCCCTACGCTAGGCAAATGGAAAAGACTGATATCAGAAACAAAATTGGGCTACGCATTAAAGCCCTCCGGCATAACCAAGGCATCACGCAAAGCCGTTTTGCCACCATGATTAATCTCAACCGCAGCTATTTAGCTGATATCGAAATGGGCAATCGAAACTTTGGGGTCGATACATTAACGAAAATCGTTGAAGGGTTTGGAATTACCTTCGAAGAGTTTTTCTCCGATATGTAAATAGTGTCGATTAGCTAACGATTAGTATTCATCCAGCAAATAATTGATTAATTAATCATTTGAAATAGCAAATAGACGGGCCCTTTTCCCGCTTATGTCAACGCACGAGACAATGCGTGGAAGGCGCGTTTAAGATGCGCGGACAGACAAACACCGCCGCCGAGATACACGCTTTCTTTTCGCCGTTTAGGGAACCGGCAAAGCCCGGCCACAACAGAAAATGGCACTTTGCTCGAGAGTAAGTCCGGGAGAAACCATGTTTCACAAAGCTCACCCACGAGGAGGGGCGTATAGCTCCTCCGCAGCGCGAATACAATCCCCCGTCAGAGCCGCGAACGCGACAGCGCTCCTCGGCGCTGGCCTCGTCATCATGAACAAGGAAATCGTTCTAGGGCAGGGAAGCCACGAAATCACCGAGCATGTCTGCTCCCGCTACATCCACTCATAAAAGTCAGCGGCAAGAAACTCTGCTGCGACCACCCGCGACAGCGCGCTCTCTGCACCACCGGCGAGTCCCCACACTATGCGAACGGAAAACATCTGCTGGAGCAAAGCCGGATTTGTCACTCGCAACACGATCGGATGTAACATCCTTGCCCAGACCGGTAGCCCCAAACAAAACCCCGCTCTCGACCCGCCGCCGCAAGATTTCGACTCAAGGCATAAGGTCTTCAAGGTACTCAGACCTTTCTCAAGCTCATCGAGGAAGACCATGAGGCCCGCAAGGACCTCATGGGAGTAGAATTTCGATAGGCCCCGTATTGTTCACCTCATCAAACTCACCCCCCCCGTGCTTCACGGCACTGCTGTCGAGAAAGACGAGATGAGGACTACTTACCCGGACGCCGGCCCTGACGGCAAGACCCAAATTTGAGACGACAACGGCAACGCCACATACTTGGCGCAGCCAGCGAGCGAGCCGCATTTGCGCCAAGGTGACGTGAAATGAGAGGGCGCTGACCTTCTGGTCGCGCCCTCGAAATTGAACGTCAGATTGGCGTGAATGCGGTTCGCGCAGCGTCGAGCAGTTCCGGCGTTTGGCAAAACGCCGGAACATCCGCTACTCGACGGTAACGCTCTTTGCCAGGTTTCGGGGTTGGTCAACATCGCAACCGCGCAGGATGGCTACCTCGCGAGCAAGCAACTGCAGCGGGACGCTCGCCGTGATGGGACTGAACACGTCGCGGACGGCCGGCACGCGAATGATGCAGTCGGCGATCTTGTTGATTTCCTCGTCGCCCTCGGTAGCAACGACGATGACCTTGGCGCCGCGTGCCTTGCACTCCATGAGGTTCGACACGGTCTTGTCGTACGTTGCGCTCTTGGTGGCCACGGCGATGACAGGGAAGCCCGGGTCGATCAGGGCAATGGGGCCGTGCTTCATCTCGCCGGCGGCGTAGGCCTCGGCGTGCAGGTAGCTGACCTCTTTGAGCTTGAGCGCGCCCTCGTAAGAGATAGCGGCACCCATGCCACGGCCCACGAACAGCGCCGACTGCGCGTCCTTGCACAGCAGGGCGGCCTCATGCACGGACTCGGTCTGGGTATCCAAAATCCACTGGATCTGCTCGGCCGTATCGGAAAGCTCGCGGAACAGCATGCGCGCCTGCTTGGTGGTCAGACGGTACTTAACTTGCGCCAGCAGCAGGGCCAAAAGCGTGAGGCTCACGACCTGGCCGATAAAGCTCTTGGTCGAGGCGACCGCGATCTCCTTATTGGCCTTGGTATAGATGACGCCGTCGCTCTCACGCGCCACGGGGCTGCCCACCACGTTGGTGATGCCGAAGACCTTGGCACCCTTGATGCGCGCGTCGCGAATGGCGGCAAGGGTATCGGCCGTCTCGCCCGACTGGGACACGGCAACGACAAGCGTCGTCGGCGTAATGATGGGATTGCGATAGCGGAACTCGCTGGCCGCCTCAACCTCGGTGGGGATGCGAGCCCAGCCCTCGATAAGGTTCTTGGCAATGAGACCGGCGTGGTAGCTGGTGCCGCAAGCGATCACGTAGACGCGGTCGATATCGTTGAGCTCCTCGAGCGAAAGGCCCAGCTCATCGATGTCGAGCTCACCGGCAGGGGTCATGCGACCCACCAGCGTGTCGCGCACGACGCGCGGCTGCTCGTGGATCTCCTTGAGCATAAAGTCGGGATAGCCGCCCTTTTCGGCCATGTCCAGATCCCAATCGATGTGGGTGACCTTTGGCTCGATGACATTGCCGGCCTCGTCGGTGTACTCGACGCCCGCAGGCGTAAGCTTGGCAAACTGACCGTCCTCGAGCACCACGACATCGCGGGTGGCGTCAATGAGCGCGATGACGTCGGAGGCAACGTAGGAACCGGTCTCGCCCACGCCGACCACGATCGGGGAGTCCTTGCGGGCAACAGCAATCACGCCAGGCTCGTCGGCGCACACGGCGGCCAAGCCATAGGCGCCTACCACGTGGGTGCAAGCCTCACGCACGGAGGCCATCAGGTCGTGCGTCTCGGCATAGGCCTCTTCGATTAAGTGTGCGAAGACCTCGGTATCGGTCTCGCTCTTAAAGTGATGGCCGCGGCCCTCCAGCTCCTCGCGCAGCTCGGCGAAGTTCTCGATGATGCCATTGTGGACGATGGCGATGCGACCGTCGCAGCTGGTGTGGGGATGAGCGTTAACGACGGAAGGCTTGCCGTGGGTGGCCCAACGGGTGTGACCGATACCGCAGGTTGCGTCACTATCGATATTGGAAAGCTCGCTCTCCAGGCCCGCAACCTTACCCACGCGGCGGATAACGTCGAGGTGCGCCGCGGCGCCCTCGCCCACCTCGAGCGCGACGCCCGAGGAGTCATAGCCGCGATACTCCATGCGCTTAAGGCCTGTGACCAGGATGTTCTTTGCAATATCAGAGCCGGTATAGCCGACAATTCCGCACATAGGATAAATCCCTTCGTTCGCGTGACTGCAAGACGTCCACGCACAGGGGGCGCTGAGACGTATAACGTTCGAGTATTGTACTCACGCAAGCGTAAGCTGATATACCAGAAGTGGTATCTCAACTTAGATACCACCCGATGCACACATGCCCAGCCGGTCCAAACCACCACAATGGGGACAGGCACCTTTGTGGTGGTTTGGACCGGCGCGGCGGCCTATCCCGGCGAAAGATCTCAATCTGTAACATCTGGGCCGCAATAAGCCGGCTTAGTGTTACAGATCGAGACATTACGGTTCGGCCCCAGCACTATGTCTCGATCTGTAACAGGTGGAGGCGGTTTTGCCGTCCAGATGTTACAGATCGAGACAATTGAAGGCCCGGGCGTCTCAAACCACCACAAAGGTGCCTGTCCCCTTCGTGGTGGTCGCGCTGGCAACGGCGTTTCCGCAGATAAAACCTACCAAAATAAACCTGTCCCTAATTGGCAGGTTTTGACACCCCAGGGGCGGGCGATGCTACAATCTGGCTTGTACTTGAAACGCATCAAAGGGGCCGCTATGGCAAAGGTAAAAATCAGCGACGTCGCGCGCGAGGCAGGGGTCTCGCTGGGCACGGTATCCAACGCGCTCAACCACCCCGAAAAGTTGCGCCCCGAAACCCTTAAGCTCATCAACGAGACCATTAATCGCCTTGGCTACCTGCCCAACCAAAGCGCCCGTCAGCTCGCGGGCGGCGCCACCAAGTCCTTTGGCCTGGTCCTCCCCCGTCTCGACCACGGCTTTTCGCTCCAGATTGCCAGCGGTGCCCACAACGAGGCACGCAAGCACGGTTACGACCTGCTCATCGCCAACGCCGATAACGACGATATTCTCGAGGACCATTATCTGCGATATTTTATGGGCACGCAGATGTCCGGCGTCATGGTTCAGCCCATGGCATCCCCCGACTGGCACCCCGATATGACCAAGATGCCCGTGCCGATCGTCCATCTGGACATCCACTGCTCCGAACCCGGTTACTACGTGGCCGCCGACAACGAGGCGCAGGGGCGCATTATCGCCGAGCTCGCCATCGCCCGCGGCGCGCACCATATTGTCGTCGTCGGCCGAGCAGCATTTATGCAGCTCACCCTGCGCGTCCTTGGCATTCATAAAGCGCTCGCTCTACACCCCGATATCAAGATCGAAGTCATCGACGCCGGCGAATGGAATACCGCTGCCGACGGCTACGGCATCGGTGCCCAAATCGCCGAGCGCCCCGCGAACGAACGCCCCGATTTTGTCGTCGGTCTGACCGACGTGCTGGCCTCGGGCGTCATCTCGGCGCTGGTCGATAAAGGCATCTCCGTCCCCGAGCAGGTCCGCGTGGCCGGCTGCGACGGCAACCCGCTCGCCTGGAGCGGATCGGTCCCACTGACCACGGTAGCGCCTCCGGGCTACGAGATTGGCCGCAAGGGTGTCCAACTGCTGATGGAGCAAATCGAGAACAAGGCCCCGGCAAAGACCAAGCATATCCGCGTCGGCTCTGCAGCGCGCACCGTCACCGCAGTCACCGCCGCCGAGGATATCAACCGCCAAGAACTGGTACGTCCGTTCCTATTGGAGCGCGCCAGCACCCAGGCGAGCAGCCAGGCCGACGCCACGGCCATCAACCTCGGTGCGTATCTATAGCACGCCCGCAAGTATGCTAAGTCACCGCTCAAGCAAAAGGGGCCCGACCATTGCCGGACCCCTTTTGCTTGAGCGCAAACGTGGGCAATTGCTCGTTTCAACACCGCAATTGTCTAGCGCACGGCCTTGACCGCCGCCGCCAGATCGAACAGCGTATCGAGCACGGCCTCGCAGCCATCCACCACGTCCTGCGACAGCGGCACGATATCGGGAACGGCGAAGACATGGCATCCGGCCGTGATGCCCGAGACGCAGCCGTTGCGCGAATCCTCGACCACGGCACATTCCTCGGGAGCAAAGCCCGCGCGCTCGCAGGCGAGCAGATACATCTCGGGGTCGGGCTTGCCGTGCACGACGTCCTCGCCACACGTTACCGTTTCAAACTTGTCAAAAAGACCGACCATCTTAAGGTTGCGCTCGGCCGTAACGAGGCGCGACGACGTCGCTAGACCCACGTGATAGCCCGCAGCCAGCAGCTCGTCTAGGCACTCGGCGGCACCGGCCTTAAGTTCCAGTTCGGTCTTGACCATCTCGTCGCGAATCTCCTTGTGGCGACGATAGATCGCCTCGGTGGTTTCATGGCTGCCGTAATGCCTATCAAGGATGCCCATAACATCGGGCAGCGTGCGGCCGATAAACTGATGGATCAGCGCTTCATCAATCGCGAGCCCCAGCTCAGCGGCGCCTGCCTTCCAGGCCTTAATCCCCAAACGCTCGGTGTCGACCAGCGTTCCGTCCATGTCAAAAATAACAGCCTTGATCATATCGGCCCCCTCACCGGATTGTGTTACTGCCACTCTACCGCACTTTACAAACTTGTATATAACGTATATAGCATATTGCACTTTCGTTACATAGATAGAAGTCTTATGGCAAGTAACGCATTAGGATTATAGTTTTCGACCGAGTACTCAACGATAAGGATCGTTTCATGATTTTAGACACCACGGCACCCGCAGAGGAGCTTCAAGACAAGCTATCGGCGCTCGAACAGCTGCTTTTGGCATACGGGCGCGTGGCTATCGGGTTTTCCGGTGGCGTCGACAGCAGCTTTTTGGCCGCCGTATGCGCCCGCATCATGCCTACCAATACCCTCCTCGTTCACCTCACCACGCCGCTCATCGGCACGCCCGAACAGGCTTCGTTCGAGCAGTCCGTTGATGGACAGGCCAATGAGGGACCGCATTTTAAGCTCCCCGTGCTCAATCTTTCGGTGGATCAGCTGCAGCTCCCCCAAGTAGCCTGCAACGACGCCAACCGTTGCTACCACTGCAAGCACGCCGGCTTTACCGCCATCGTCAACCACGCAAAGTCGCTCGGCTTTCCCACCGTCATCGATGGCAGCAATGCAAGCGATCGCGGTGACTACCGCCCTGGCATGCGCGCGGCAGAAGAGCTCGGTGTACGCTCACCCCTTATGGAGGTCGGCTTTACCAAGGACGAAGAGCGCGAGCTGCTGCGCGCATGGGGTTATCCCGTTTGGAACCTGCCGGCGGGAGCATGTCTTGCCACGCGCGTCCCCACGGGCGAGGAGCTTACGCGCGATAAGGTCGATTTAATCCGCGAATGCGAGGATTACCTGCACGGTCTTGGTCTGGCGCAGGTGCGCGCACGTCTCGTCGGCGGCTGCATGCATATCGAAGCCGCTCCCGCAGACGTCGCAAAGATCGCCGCCCTCGGCGGCACCACGGTCAACGGCGAAGGCAAGGCCCCGCTGCCCGCCGCCATCGAGTCCGCCCTGCGCGAGCTGGGCTGCGACCACGTCTCCCCCGAGGTCACCCCCTACATCCACGGCAACATGAATTAGTAACCTGCCAAAAAGGGACAGGTTTATTTTGGCAGGTTTTATCTGGGGAAATATCGCTAGACAGTCGCCCCTCTAGCACCCATCTAGCTTCGAGAGACACTAGAAGGGCGACCCGGCTGCATCTACTTCTTCCGATATCGGCGGTTACGGCTCGTCGATGAACCCATTACTTCGATGAGTCCTTTATCCGCCATTTTTGGCAGATGGTAACGGACAGACGAAATTCTGACCCCCGATGCAACCGCTATTTCTCGCGCCGTCATATCCACTTCGGCGCTGAGAGCCTCCAGGATCCTATCCGCCGTCGAAGTTGACGATTCTCTGTTCATGTCGATAATTTCAAACGTGTCTTTGCCGCATTTTGACAGGACATGTTTATCCACAAGGTCCCCGCAGATCAGGCGAATGTCATCCGAATCCCACTTCAGGGCCTCTCGTATTTTTTGAACATCGCATACGCACCCATGCTCCCGCATAAACATGAGCAATGTTTCCTCGCGATCCGTCAGCTCGGTGCCCACATGGCTCTGAATCCACGTGCGGTTTTCAGCAAGCTCCGCCCCGTGCCGGGAAAGCAGCACCGTAAACGAATCGGCCTTAACGATAAATTTCGGCCTGCCAAGCGAACGAGACTCCATCTCGCGAATCATAGCCGGGATACCAGATCCCTGGCTTTCCGCAACGGCCCCCTCGGCATGCTCTAACGGCGTCGCCCCCATTAGGCTCATGAGCTTTGGGTTTCGGCAGCGCGATTCCCCGTCTGCAAGATTGTCCACCGTCTTTCCGCCCCAAAGCCCGCCAGGGTTTTTGATCTCTATTCTGTCTGGATAGATATCGACACTCACGGCCTGCCCCACAAACATGGGCGAATATTCTCGATGGATGCAGGCATTTGCCAAGGCCTCGCGCAAAACCTCCTGGGGAACTTCCCAATCATCCCTTCTGCCAGCGCCTTGCACTATCGCCGCTTTGCGCAAGTTTCGTCCAATCGCGGCAAGGGCATCTTCGATGCAAGCCGGAATCGGGCCATCGCACAACTGGCGGTCAATAAACCGGGGTTGCCCGGGTGCAGATTTTTCCACATCGGAATGAACGGCGACATCGATCATCAGTTTGGGATAGAACTGCTGGGGGTAAATTCCCGCCGACAGAAGCCCCGCGAGCTTCACAGCACCATCCTTTGTAGTGATATTGAGTCTGACCAGCTGCTTTTCCAGCGTATCGGCCCCGCGCAAAACGCGCGGGGTCTGCAGCCGGCGATTTGCGATAATAGACCGCACGACATCTGGATCCAAATCCTCGACCGTTGCCTCCGAAACCACCGTGCCGTCTGCATCGCTCGGAAGCAACGCACTCTGCAGCTCATATAGCTCAGCGGGTGACATCTTGATATCTTTATCATCCACGCGCTTGTAGCTACCGTTCTGCACGCCGCGCGCGCCGATATAGCAAGGCTTCGCTTTAAGCTCAAGTTCAAAGATGCGCACCAGAAGCACCTGGAGCCCGTCGACCTCGCCTCGATCAAGCTCGTACCGTGGCGCATGGGTCACCACTGCCGCTGAGCCTCCGTCTCCGATACCCGAAACAAACTGATCGCGCACCCTATCGATAGCAAAGTTAGCAGAAGGAACAAATCCTTCGGCTTCGTTCAGGCCCAAAATAATGAGCCCACCCGCAGTGTTCGCAAAAGCGCTCACTGTCTCCCATACGTCTGCGCTCAATTTATTCGTGCAGGCTTTAACTTCTACCGATGCGTCATCAGTCCCTCGCCTGCGAAGGCGCTCAACGATAAGGCCAAGAGGTTCATCCAGCAGCATTGGCATTCCGTCTCTCTAAAACGATAGATTTATCTCTCTAAAGTATAGTATATCTCTCTAACTTTAGAGAGATAAGTACCTTATTTTAGAGAGATATTTAGAGAGATGTACCGAATTCACTGTTAGATTGCCCAATGTTATCTCTTTAACTGACTTTCTCTTTATAGAGACATTTAGAGAGACGAGCGCGACCTCTCTACTCATGGGTTCTTCTCTTTAAAGTGCACACATCCTAACCGTGCCCTAAGTTGCGGTGAAATAGCTCACGATTAACCTACCAAAAAGGGACAGGCTTATTTTGGCAGGTTTTATCTGGGGAAACGCCGACTGATTCCATGTACACAACCGCCGCAGCTCCATATGAGGCAAATGAATCAGTAACGTCTATCCCAAATCTTGAGTATTTGTTCGACAGAACGGCCCCTGCCGGCTCCTGCTAGACTGGTAGATTCCCAACCGTCCATCCAGGAGCCGCAATGTCGCGCAAGTCCGCCTACAAGCAAGTACTTTCCATCGGCACCGCCGTGGTGCTGGGGTTTGCGTTGTTCACAGGGTCGCTCGACGGAGCGCCCAAGTTGTTGTCGCCGCAAAGCGATGAGCAGGCGACGGCTCTGGCCGAAAAACAAAACGAGAGTCCCAGCCGCACCGACGACGAGGCAGACCTGGTTGCCCGGCTCGAATCGGGAACAGCAAGCTCCGAGGACTCCGGCGATGGCTCCGAATCCACCGCGACCAACACCAACGGCAACGTTGCCTCCGCGGACAGTGCCGCCACCCCCATCGACGAAGTGGAAAACCCAGATCTCAACCGCGCCCGCGGCGTATATCTCAGCAGCATTCCAGACTACGCCGGCAATCCCTACGTCGCTCTTCGCGCCGACAGCACGCACCCGCTCGGCATGCCGTCATTCACACTCGATGAATACGAACGCGCTGCAGAAGAGGGCTGCTTTAAGAAATTCTCCAAGCTCGACAGTATGGGCCGCACTCGCAAAGCGCTCGCCTGCGTGGGCCCCGAATCGCTCGGTCAAGGCAAGCGCGGCGATATCTCGCGCATCCATCCCGCCGGATGGCATCAGCAGCGCTACGACTTTATTCCGGGCCAGAGCCTCTACAACCGCTGCCACCTCATCGCCTGGTCGCTCTGCGGCGAAAACGCCAATCGCAAGGATCTCCTCACCGGCACGCGCTATCTCAACGAGACGGGCATGCTACCGTTTGAGGAGCAGATTCTCGACTACATCCGCGAAACGGGCAACCACGTGCTCTACCGCGTCACGCCTATGTATAACGAAGAGGAACTTGTCTGCCGCGGCGTGCGCCTTGAGGCGCAATCGGTCGAGGACCACGGCAAGACGCTGTGCTTCCACGTATACTGCTACAACCTGCAGCCGCATGTGCAGATCGACTACGCCACCGGCCGCAACCAGGCCGCCGGAGAGTAGGTTCAACCGGGGCCACGCCCGCATCGTTTGTCACCGACGCGCACGGGAGGCTAATTCTTGCCTCCTACGGCGCATTTCAGTGACATGGGGCCATCTCTCCAAGATGCCCGTATTGTCGATAAGAGTAGAAGGCAAACGCCAGACAGGTAGCCAAAGCAGCAGAAGCCCTACATTAAATACGTGATTTATTCTTTGCAATCACAATCTCGATAAGTTAATCGAAGCAAAACAACGTAAAATGAAGGTAATTTTGCTTCAAAGTAATCAGGAGAAACTGTGACCAATCGCGTCAACAATTCACATATTAAAAAGGATTGTCCCACCCCCATCTATATGCAGGTGGTCGACTATCTGCGCGAGAACATCGCCTCAGGAGCTTGGGAGCAAGCATCCAAAATCCCGTCGGAAGTCGAGCTCATGAGTACGCTCGGCGTCAGCCGCGGCAGCATCAAAAAGGCCATTTCCAAGCTTGTTGATGAGGGCCTGCTTGAGCAAATTCAGGGAAAGGGAACTTACGTTAAGTCAAAAGACATCCCTTTCCCCCTTACAGAGGGTCTTATCTCTTTCTCCGAATCTCTAATCGAGCAAGGCCTTTCTTTCGAAACAAACATTCTCGATTGCGAAATTCGTAAGTCGGACGAAGATATTTCCAGACATCTCGGTATTGTCGAAGGTTCTGACTACCTTCATCTCGAGCGAGTGCGCAGCGTTGAGGGTGAACCTGTGATGTTCATCGAAAACAACATCAATATGGCGCTTGTCCCAGGTATTGAAACAGCCGACTTTGTTAACGAAGGTCTCTTTGCAATAATCGAGCGGCTCTCAGGCCACCAGATCGAATACTCAAAGACCTCCTTTGTGGCAAAGCTCGCGGACACCCAACGCGCGGATGCGCTCGGTCTCTCTACGCAGTCCCCGCTTCTTCAGCAGCTTCAAACAGTCTACTTGGACAATGACTCTGCAATCGAATATGCGCGCGTATGGCTTAAATCCAGCAGGTTCCAGCTTGGCACCGTTTTTCAGCGTCGCCATTAAAGCTCTTGAGAGCGGCGGCATTACGCCAAATATAATTCCAAAACGCAAAAAGGCGAACCCGTGGGTTCGCCTTTTTGTAAACGGTTTTAGTCCAGCGCGTCAAACAGCTCCGTAAGCAACGCTGCCCTGTCATCCGTAATCGCCAGGGCACTCGAAATGCCGGTGCCTTGCGCGCCAAGTCCAATCAAGCGACGAACATCGCCTCCACACCTGATTCCCGCTCCCTCCATGATAACGATGTCGGGATTGATGGACCGTACGGCAGCGATGGTCTCTGCGATGTAATCATCGCCGCTTGTATGGCCGGTTCCCACAAGGCTGCTCGGCTCGCAAAGAATCACGTCCGGATCCATCGCCGCAACCGCTTTGGACTCAGTCACGCTATCGGCTGCAACAATGGTTAGAATCTCAAGCTCACGAGCGCGATCGATCGTTGCCGCCAACTTATCAACGGTCAGGGGGTGTGCCGTGTGATTTAGAAAGACAGCTTGAACTCCCGCGCTCTTAAGCGACTCAAGAGGTGTCAGTCCCATTCCTTTTCCGTCACCGATAAGATCGGCATGCTGCGCTGTGGGAATTGCAAATTTCAAATCCTTCGCAACTGCGCAGAGCTCGGGAACGGGAGCAGTCCAAAAAATCGAATGATCTCGATCTTTTGCAATTTCATCCGTAAGATGAGCCGCTGCAATTGAATCGTCCGCAAGCAAATAGGTCTTAGGACTGACCGTGAAAAGTGGCAGTTTTAAATCGGAACGTTTCATGAGAACACGTCCTTTCCGACTAATACATGGGCTGCCATACCGAGCGATTTAGCCGTTGAAGCTAATCTCGATGCCGGTTTCCAGCTTGGGAAGCACGCTTGGTGTCACGAGAACCGTTCCAGGAAGCAGCTCTCGCTCGTCATCGAACGCAATGGTTAGATGACCGAGCCCTCCCATGTTCTCGTTCGCAGCTTCACCAAACTCCTTAATCGTGTAGACCTGATCGCCGATGGAAATGGTGCCGCCCTCAGCAAGCACGTTATCCTCCGTGGGAGTTCCATCGTGAACGACGCAGATGTCGCGCAACTCTGCAGGAGCGGTCGGGCCAAACAGGACCACCATCTTCTCGTTGAGAAGTTCCTCAACAAACGAGCCGATCTCAGTGACCTTAACCTTGTACATTTGATTTCTCCTATCTTTGTTACGCCGCAGGCGCAGTCATTGACCTGTCGATAACACGAATAGCCTGGGCAAAAGCATCGTGATAGCTTTCGTTGGCCAGATGGTCTAGGGCGGTCTCGATATTCAGCCCCAGCATCTCGCTCATCTCCGAAAACTCTGGTTTGAGGGAAAGCCCTTTGAGCTCATAGCAACCGTTAATCACGCCATCATGATCAGTCAGAATCATCACAAACGCCTTTCGGCTAAAACTCACCTTGCACATACCCGTGCCCAAGTATCCCTCATGATCGCGAGCGCGCTCATGGATAAGAATGCGCACCCTCTTCCAGTAGCGATACTGGGTGAATGTTCCTGCAAGCCATACGAGAATAAAGAAGGCTATTGTAATGAGCGCGTTGAGCATAGTGGGCCTTTCCCTCTTAAAGCTTCAGTTTACAGGCCAAAGGACAGTACGTAGGCAAGAATAATCTGAATCGGGGTGGTAATCAGCTTGCCAAACAGGAATGCAGGGTAACCGATTTCGATCGTCTCGGGCTTTGCCTCCATGAGAGTCATGCCAACGGGAGCAAAGTCGGAACCAACCTGGCAGTTGACGGCAAAGAAGCCGGGAAGGGCAAAGTTGGCGGGAATCGTGCCGTTGGCGATTTGGTTGCCAACAAGGACAGAAAGCACAGAAGCGATGATTGCGCCCGGGCAGATCAAAGGCGAAAGGAACGGGATTGAGCAGAACATGCCAATTGCCAGCATACCGGGCAGCGAGCCCGCAAGCGGAGTGAGAACGCCGGCGAGAACGTTCGCGAAACCCGTGTAGTTAATAATGCCGATCAACACCGAGACAAACGCCATAAAGGGGATGATGTTGCGGATAACATCGTTCACGGTATCGCGCGCAGCCTGGTAGATGATGCTGATAACGCGGCCGACACCGGTGCCGATCTTGGAGACAACGTCCATGAAGCCGTTAGACTCCTTGGATGCGAGCTCGGCACGTCCCTCAGCGATCTTGGCGTGGACGTTTTCCTTCGTCGTCTCCTCGTGTGCCTTCTCGGCCTTTACCGGCTCAGCGGGAACATCGGCCGCATCGGCAAGGACGATGCAATCGGGGTTGACGTCAGATGCAAAGAGATCCTCGGTGATGAACTGGGCAAGAGGACCAGACGGAGAACCGGGCTTGATGTTCAGCGTCTTAAGGCCCATCTTGGGATAGGTGCCGCAGCGAGCCACGCCGGCGCAGTCGATGACAACGGCGCACGCCTGATCGGTCTCGATCGGGTCCTTAAACTGGTCGTGCGCCTCGGCGCCGGTAAGCTCCGCAATGCGAAGGGCGACCGGGCTGATGCCACCCAGGGTCACGCTCAGAACATAAGGCTTCTCGGCCGTGGGGGTAATGATGAGGGGACCGCCCCAACCGTTGCCGCCGTGGGACGCCTTTACGCTTTTGAATTCACTCATGATTTAGACTCTCCTTTTGCGCTGAACTACTAGGCGGCAAGCTTAGCTTCGTTGCGCTTCTTCATGATGAGGTACAGCTTCTCGGTGACAATGCCCTTGATCAGGCAGACGATTAGACCAACAATGAGGAAGCGGATAGCAAGCTCGGAGGAGTTCTTTCCCAGTGCCTCGTAGCCGGCCGAGATACCAAGCCAAACAAAGAGCTCGGAAGAGTTAGCGTGCGGGAAAAGGCCAACGATGGGGTGCATCATGGACACGACCGCATCGTAGAATGCGGGCTTGTAGTCCTCCTCGACAAACACACCAAAGGTGTATGCCATCGGATTGCAGAGGAAGAAAGTGCAAAGGAACGGGATGAGGGTATAGCGGAGAACTGCATACTTGGTGCACTTCTTCATGAACCCATAGACACGCTCCTCGCCGATCAGCTGGATGACTGCCTTGATCGTAAGGATCAGACAGATCAGCATGGGGATCATGCCCGTAATAAACGAGGCAAACTGATCACCAGCCGCATTAAACAGGCCGGTAAAGCCCTCCGCAAGGAAGATAAGGAAATCGTTTACTGCTCCCATTTTCATTCTCCTTAGTTAATGTTCGTTACTTCTATCGTTCTACCTGAGCGCCCCCTCCTCCTTTTCAATCAGCCATATACGCTCATGGTTGTCTACGGTTGTCTATATCTTACAAAGGGACCGCTCTTCGAGTTATCTTCTCGCATTCCTTTCGGTGAACGGTAGATTTTACAAGACAAACGGCTACGCGCAATTTAGCTCATAGATAATTTGGAGTGCCTCAAATATACGCATATACCTGCTAAAACGCGCGTCGTAGAGCTCATGGGCCCTGTCGTTTTTTTCAATGGAATCGAGTTTTCTGCAGACCCCTGCAGCAACCGCCGTCAAGTTTTGGCCGCAAGAAGCCGAGAGGGCCAGCAGCGCCGTGCCCTGACCGGCGCCGGAGGATTCCATCCGCACCATATCGACCCCCAACACGTTGGAGAGCGTTTGCGCCCAAAAATCGTTTTTGGCCCCTCCTCCAACTAGCCTGATGCTGCGCCACTCTTCCGAATGGTCCACGGACTCCTTGAGCTCCCTTAAGGCATACGCCGTGCCCTCCATCAGAGCCCTTTCGAGCTCGGAACGAGTCGTGTCAAGATCAAGCCCCAGAAAGGCACCGCGTACCGACGGGCAACCGTGCAGGACTTTTTCTCCCGATAGATGGGGGTAGAACATGAGTTCCCTCATGTCGTAGAAGGGGTCCTCGACGGCCTTGTCCTCCAAATCGTAGGACTCACTGCTTAGAATCTGCCCGTACCACCATTCCTTGGCACCGCCGCACGATCTGATACTCAGCTGAATTTGGGTCTTAAGGGTATTTCCCCACTTGAACAACACGGGCTTGCCAACAGCCGGAAGGTCAACTCCCTCAGATGAATACATCAGCACGCCGCTTGTTCCAAGTGAGATGGTGGGGACGCCCTCCAAAAGGCATCCCGTGCAGATCGCTGCCGCGGGATTGTCGCCCGTTCCCCTCACGATCATGGCACCTGCGGGAATTCCCGTCTCGCTTGAAGCTCTCTCAACCACGGTCCCAATTACGGCATCAGAAGGCTCGACAACGGGAAGCAACGACTCGGGGATTCCGAAATGCTCGCAGACCTCACCGATCCAAGCTTGCCTCTCGTTATCGTAGAGCCCTGTTGTCGAAGCCCCGCAATAGTCCGTACCAGCACGCCCGCCAAACTTGAGAGCAATCCAATCTGAAACCGAAAGAAACACTTCGCTCTTTGAAAGGCCCTCAGGATTATTCTTAGCTATCCATGCAAGGTTAATCGCCGGAACCCCAGTCGAAAGAAAGCTGGCGACCCTAGGATAGCCCGCAGACAGCGCCCACTGCTTCTCGGTAAAGACGGCGTCA
Source organism: Collinsella sp. TM06-3 (assembly GCF_003436395.1). NCBI lineage: Bacteria > Bacillati > Actinomycetota > Coriobacteriia > Coriobacteriales > Coriobacteriaceae > Collinsella > Collinsella sp. TM06-3. The sequence continues at coordinate 72,742 of NZ_QSPG01000009.1, forward strand.
ATCGTGCGCTGGTCGTTCCACATTATGGCGGGACACGTTGGCACCCCATCGGCATCGATCAAGACCGTCGTGTGCATCTGCCCGGTAGCGCCAACGCCTTTTATTAGAGACAGGTCAACTTTCTCTCCAAGCAGGGAGCATGCAGAGCAAATGGCGATCCACCATGTCTCGGGATTGATTTCCCGCCAACCGGGATGAGGCTCAGAGCACTCGTAAGCCTCGCTCGCAGTCGCGACAACTTTTCCGCCTTCATCAATGCACGTGAGCTTCACCGATGACGTGCCCACATCGACGCCAAGGTAGAGCGCACCCATTATCGCCTCATCCATGTTCGTAATTCCGCGCTACTCAGCGATGCCGTTGATGGCGCGCGTCGTCTTGTAAGCAACGTCCGCAACTGCCTTACGTGTATCAATCAGTACCTTGGCGAGATTATGCTCGTTGTTGTTTGCCTCGTACGCCTTGCCAACCGTCGTGATGTAGGCCTTGCGCAGGTCGCTTGCGATGTTGATCTTGGACATCTTGTGTGGCTGCATAGCGTGGATGGTCTCATAGGGAATGCCCGAGCCACCATGAAGAACGAGGGGACACGGAGACACCTCGGCAAGCTTCTCAAGCAGCGGCAAATCGATGCGCGGCGTATCCTCAAGGCCGTGAACGTTGCCGATAGACACGGCCAACAGGTCGCAGCCCGTGCGCTCCACAAACTCGCAAACCTGATCGGGGTCGGTCTTAAGATCCGCCTCGGAAACATGATCGTCTTCTTTGCCCTTGATGGCACCGAGCTCAGCCTCAACGGGCACGCCGTAGCAATGGCAGTAGTCAACTGCCTGGCGCGAGAAGCGAATGTTCTCCTCAAAGGGCAACGCGGCACCGTCGATCATAACGGAGGTAAAGCCGGCCTGAACCGCCTGTCGAACATCCTCGAGCGTCTTGCCGTGGTCAAGATGCAGACACGTGGGAACGATATAGTCCTCCGCCGCGCGTTTAACGATAGAGGCGATCATGCCGTAATCGGAAAGCTTAACGTTGGTAGGGGCGATCTGGAGGATGCCCGGCATGCCGGCCTTCTGCAATCCGTCCAAGATACCCAGGGTCATCTCCATATTGGTCGTGTTATATGCGGGAAGGAGCCATCCGTTCTTGCGTGCAATCTGGATCAGCTCAGTCGAAGTTACAACTGCCATGATTCCTCCAACCGGGTTACGGCAATTCGAGTTGAGTTTACGTTCCAGATACTTATATAGACGTCTATGTACCTGTTTATAGACGACTATATACCTTTTTGATTCTTGCGCATAGCATTAAATGTCTCGAATTAGAAAAAGGGCTGCCGAGAAACACTCGACAGCCCATCGTTCAACCTGCTTACCCCAATGTTCCGCTTGCCAGCATGTCGGCAACATCATTAAGGTTCAGGACAATCGCCGTGGCTAATCTTTCCATCTCTTCTGTTGGCTCGGAGAGATCAGGAACCATGACGGTGTGAAAACCTCCTGCAAAGCCCGCGCGCACCCCGTTATAGGAATCCTCCAAGACGAGGGATTTTTGCGGCGGCACCCCTAGCTCGTCCGCTGCTTTTAAAAAGACGTCAGGATAGGGCTTGGCATGCTCGACCTCGATACCAGAAACGATCGAATCAAAATATGGAAGTATTCCTCCCCTTATCAGGTTGGCCTTGATCATCTCCCTGCTCGACGAGGAGGCAACCGCCATCGGAATCCCTTCAGTCTTGAGATACTCGAGAAGCCTATCCAATCCAGGTTTTTTCTCTGCGCCATGGGCCAATGCTTCATGGGCTATTTCGTAAAAACGATCAACAAATGCCTTGGGGTCGACTTCGTCACCATACCATTCGCGAATAATGGATACGGCCTCGGCTCCATTGGTTCCGCGCATGGCGTCCGCAAGGCCCTCCATGCACTCAACCCCAAACTCGATTGCGGTCTTAGGCCAGCAAGAAGCCCAGATAGGCTCGGTGTCAAACATAAGCCCATCCATATCGAAGATAACCGCCTCGTACATATTGCCTCCCTGTTCAAGTAGACGTCTATATACGTTTATTCTAGCAAAGGAGGACTTTTTCTACTGCAACGGCACAAAAAGGTGCCCGCCCCACAGATGCTGGGGCGGGCACCTCGCCCGCCAAAAAAGCCGCCACAACGGAACTACCCCATCGCGGCGGTTTTTTATCGTCTAGTTACTTGGCGCGGCCCTCCTCATAGCGCTCGACCAGCTTGGCCTGAACGTCATAGGGCACCTGCTCATAGCCCGCGGGCTTCATGGTAAAGTCGCCCGTGCCGCGCGTGATGGAGCGCAGGCGCGTCGAGTAATCCGTCAGCTCGGCCAGCGGCGCTTGGGCAATGACCACGGTATCGCCGCGCTCATCGGTCTCCATGCCCGTCACGCGACCGCGCGAGGCCGAGATGTCGCCCATCACGGCGCCGGCGTAGCTCTCGGGGATCGTCACCGTGATTTCCTCGATAGGCTCCAGCACCACTGGATCGGCATCGGCGCATGCCTTGCGCAGGCCGATGCGAGCCGCCGCGCGGAACGCCATCTCGTTGGAGTCGACGCTGTGATACGAACCGTCGTACACCGCGACGCGAATGCCCGTGAGCGGGTAGCCGGCAATAATACCGTCCTTCATGGTCTCCTGGACGCCCTTGTCCACGGCGGGAATCAGCGAGCGCGGGATGCGGCCACCCACGACCTCGTCAACAAACTCATAGCCGTCGCTCGTGCCGTCGGGCCCAATGAGCGGCTCCACGCGCAGCCAGCAGTCGCCGTACTGACCGGCGCCGCCGGTCTGCTTCTTGTGGCGACCCTGGGCGCTTGCCGTGCGGCGGATGGTCTCGCGATACGGAATGCGGATCGGCACGCTTTTGGCCACGACCTTGGTGCGATCCTCCAAACGGTTGAGCAGCACCGAAACCTGCGCCTCGCCCACGGCGGAGATGATAGTCTGGCCCGTCTCCTCGTCACGGTCGATGCTCATGGTCGGATCGGCCTTGCAAGCCTTCTCGATAAACGTGTAGAGCTTCTCTTCGTCGCCGCGATTCTCGGCCTCGATGGCAATGCGGTACTGCGAGTTGGGGAACTTAAACGCCGCCGCCTCGACCTTACCGGTAATGGAGAGCGTGTCACCCGTCTCTGCCGCCAACTTGGGCGCCACGATAATGTCGCCGGCATAGGCGTGACCGACCTCGGTCATGTCGCGGCCGCACATCACATACAGGTGAGCCAGACGATCGCTCTTGCGGGTACGCGCGTTGATCAGCTCGAGGCCCGGCTCAAGCGTGCCCGTCAGCACCTTGATAAAGCTGATGCGGCCCTGCTGCGGGTCGGCTAGCGTCTTAAACACAAATGCCACCGGACGGTCATCGTCGCTCGAGATCTTGAGCGAGTCGCCGTCGATGAGCGGCATCTCGCCGTAGTCAGTCGGCGCCGGGAAGTACGTGGCGATGTCGTCCATCAGCGAGTTGACGCCCTGCTCCTTAATGCAATCGCCCGCAAAGACCGGCACAAAGATGCGCTCAGCGATCGCTTTGGACAGCAGGCCCTCAAGCTCCTCCTGCGTCAGCGTCTCCTCGCCTTCCAGGTACTTCATCATCAGCTCATCGTCGGCCTCGGCCACCAACTCGCAAAGATGGTCGTGGGCCTCCTCGGCCTGGGCACGATACTCCTCGGGAATCTCCGACTCAACGGCTTCGGTGCCGTTGCAGTGGCGCGCCTTCATGCGCACCAGGTCGATGATGCCGTCAAAATCCTCGCCCTCGCCCCAGGGAAGAGTCACGGCGCCCAGTCGCGTACCAAAGCGCTCCTGCAGCAGTTCCATGGTGGTCGCAAAGCTGGCCTCGGAGCGCGACAGGCGGTTTACGAATACCGCACGCGCCAGACGCAGGTCCTCGGCGGCATACCAGAGCTTAACCGTCGTAGGCTGCGGGCCGGCCTCGGCGTCGACCACAAACAGCGCCGTCTCGCAGACGCTCATCGCGGCAAAGGCGTCGCCGATAAAATCGGGGTAGCACGGGGCATCGAGCACGTTGATGCGGGCGCCCTTCCAGTCAATCGGCGCGATGGTCGTCGAGATGGAAAACGCACGCTTAACCTCTTCGGGGTCATAGTCGAGCGTGGGCTTGGTGCCGTCGTGGCCGCCCAGGCGGGCGGTCTTACCGGAAAGGTGGAGCATGGCCTCGGCGAGTGAAGTCTTGCCCACCCCGCCTTGGCCTACGAGCACCACGTTCCTTACGTTGCCGGTCTTGGGAGCACCCATGATGACCTCCTTGCAGGGTCGCGCGATGCGCGACGCCAACGGGGAGAGTTCGCGGTCGATGCCGTCCCGGGAGCAGCATGGTCGGCAGCCGAGCCGGCTCACCCTCCAAATGTCCTATGCCACCACCCTACCCTTGCAGTCGCCTGTCCATGCAGACCTTTCGGCACGCGTATGGATACGGGCGGCGAGAGGAGAGAGCGAGCTTGCGAGGCGATTATTGAACCCCGCGGATGCAAAAAACCGCCACAGGTCATAAGACCTGCGGCGGCATCACCTCAATTAATAGTTGAGCAAATAGCTGAGCCTATCCCTCGATACGGCTCAAGAACTCGCGTGTACGCTGCTCGCGCGGATGATCGATAACCTGCTCGGCAGGACCCTCCTCGACAATACGACCGCCATCCATAAAGACCACGCGGTCGGCAACGTCGCGGGCAAACTGCATCGCGTGCGTCACGATCACCATCGTCATATTCTGCGCGGCCAAATCCTTGATGACGCGCAGCACCTCAGCCGTCAGCTCTGGATCGAGCGCCGAGGTCGGCTCATCAAAGAACAAGATTTCCGGGTCGAGCGCCAGGGCGCGGGCAATACTCACGCGCTGCTGCTGACCGCCCGAAAGCTCGCAGGGTACCTTGTTCTCGTTACCCGTAAGCCCCATCTGTGCAATAAGCTCGTGTGCGCGGGCCTCCGCCTGCTCGCGCGGACGCCTAAGCACGCGGATCGGTGCATCGGTGATGTTTTTCATCACGGTATAGTGCGGGAACAGATTGTAGTTCTGAAACACCAGACCGAACCGCGAGCGCGCCTGTTTAGGTACATCGCCCTTTGCGTACATCGCGCCCGAACCCGCATCCGTCGCGACGGCAAGGTCGCCAAACGAGAGCGAGCCGCCGTCGAGCGTCTCGAGCAGCGTGGCACAGCGCAGCAGCGTGGACTTACCGCCGCCCGAAGGCCCGATAATCGCCACGACCTCGCCGCGCTTCACCTCGAGCGAGATGTCCTTGAGCACCTCATTGCCACCAAACGCCTTGCGCGCGCTTTCGATTTTCATCACCGAGTTAGTCATGATAATAGTCCAGCTTCTTTTCGGCGGCGCCCAGCAGCATCTCGACCACAAAGTTAAAGACCCAGTAAATCAGCGCCGCGATTGCAAACGGCACCATGCTCACCTGCGAGGCGACCAGTGCCTTGGCCGTCGAGAACATCTCCCCCACGCCAATGGCAAACGCCAGCGACGTGTCTTTGACCAGTGTGATGATCTCGTTGCCCATCGCCGGCAAAATGCGCTTGGCGACCTGCGGCATCACGATATACAGAAACGTCTGCATGCGCGAGTAGCCCAGCACCTCGGCAGCCTCGTATTGACCGCGCGGAATGGACTGCAGGCCCGAGCGATAGATCTCGGCAAAGTAACCGGCGTAGTTGATGATGAACGCCACGACGCACGCCGTCCACTTGGAATCGGGCGTGAGCGAAATGCCAAACACGTAGTACGGGGCAAAGTAGATGGCAAACATCTGCAACATGAGCGGCGTACCGCGCATGACCGAAATGTAGATGCGCGCAATCCAGCGGAGCGGCGCAATTTTGCTCATGCGCATAAACGCCACGGGGATTCCCAGCGGAATCGACCCCAGCAGCGTCAGCACAAACAGCTGCAAACTGACCAAGAATCCCTGGCCAAGCATCTGCATCATGACCTGAATAGACAACCCAAGCTCTCTTTCACAGTAACGGAACAGCGAACCCAATGCTAAAGCGGGTTTTCCAGGTGCCCGAGTTTGCCGTGAAAGAGGAGCGCCGCGTACTAAATGTACGCAAGCGACGGTTTGAGCGGCAAAATCGGGTGCCTGGGAAAGCCGCTATTTCAGAACCCAGTTGTCGAAGGAAAGACCGTAATCTGCATATTTATCACAGAGGTCCTTGACCGTGCCATCCTCGTAGAGTGCCTTGAGCGACTCGGTCACGGCATCGGCGGACTTGGTGTCGCCCTTCTTGAAGCCAACGGCGTAGTGCTCGCTGGACAGCGGCTTGTCGAGCTGCGTATAGGCATCGGGCTTGGCGGCAAGCTGATACTGAGCGATCGAGAGGTCACAGGCAACGGCATCGACTGCACCACTCTCGAGCTGCATAAACGCCGTGTTGTACTCGCCGATGGTATCGAGCGTGGCAAACGTCGCGGTCAGATCCTTCTGGTCGCCCTCGAGCACATCCTGCGCAGCGGAATCAGTCTGGGTAATCACGGTCTTGCCGGCAAGATCGTCCCAGCTCTTGATACCCGCGTCCTTCTTGACCACGAGCACCTGCTCGTTGAGCATGTAAGGCTCGGAGAACGTGTAGTCGTCCTCGCGGCCCTCCATGGTAAAGCCATTCCAGATGCAGTTGATGGCGCCGGAGTTGAGCAGCGTGTCCTTGGCATCCCAATCGATGGCCTCGTAATCGACATCCCAGCCCTGCTTATCGGCAACGGCCTTAGCCAGATCGAGGTCAAAACCGGCGTACTCGCCATCGTCGCCCACAAAGCCGTACGGAGGGTAGGACTTGTCAAAGCCCACCACGAGCTTCTTGGACTCCGCAGCGCCCTTCACATCCTTGGCCGCGGCAGAGCCAGCAGCGGAGCCCTTGCCGGCACCACCGCCGCAGCCTACCAGGCCGAGGCCAAGCACCGTGGCAAGCGAACCGGCTAGACCAACAAATTGACGACGAGACATATCGGCATTCATGGTATTCCCCCTTGATGGCACTTTAGTTAGGTAAAGTGAGTCATGTAACGTTCAGAATCATACACTTTAGTGAGATGGAGTACAAGGGAGGGCTTGCCCGCCGGGTGCCGGGGCAGGGGTTAAGTTTGCTGCTCTACAGTCCTGCTCACGACGGAGAGCACATTAAGTGCTCTCCTGTTCGTGCGGAACTCGCGACAAACTTAACCCCTGCCCCGGCACCCGGCGGGCAAACGTCGTTGGGCTTATCACTAACACGAATAAACCGCTTGCATATCGTCTGCTGGCTTGGAACGGTACAATACTTGCAGCTTAAATTCATGAATTAGTGGAGTTATTGATGGCAGAATCTCGTGCGGAGCGTAAGGCTCGTCGTGCTTTGATCGAGGCGGCTGAGGGGTCGGAGGAGAAAAAATCTTCTAAGAAATCCAAGCCATCTCAGGATGCGAAGGGTAAGTCGGCCAAAGGCAAGGTTAAGACCAAGCGTTCTGGCTCTCGTCACGGCGGGGATAAAGCGTCTCACGTTCGTTCCAAGGACTCACGCAAGGATTCGGCTCAGCCTGCGCGAAAGATCGTGGATCCCAAGTCGCCTTGTTCCATCATGCGGGCTTGTGGTGGGTGCACGGCGCTCAATCGTCCTTATAAGAAGCAATTGGCGACCAAGCAGGCTGCTATGGAGGAGCTGTTTGCTGAGCTCTGCGAGCGTGAGGGTATCGCCGTTGATCCTATTCGCGGTATGGGCGTCACCCTGGGCGACCCGGGTAAATATCCTGCGCCGCGTGGCTTTCGTCATAAAGCTGCCACTCCGTTTGCACCCGGTAAGGAGGGCACTGTCCGCTGTGGCTTTTTTGAGCGCGGCACGCACAAAATCGTCGCCGTACCCGAGTGTCCTGTCGAGGCGCCGGGTGCCCGTCAGATTCTCAACGGCATCGCGCGCGAAGCTGAGCGGCTGCATATTCCCGCCTTTAATGAGGACAAGCATCTTGGTTTGCTTCGCTATGCCGTCGTCCGCTGCGGTTGGCGCACCGACCAAGTCATGGTTACGCTCGTGACCGCCCAGCGTGACTTACCGCATGCGCAGGAGTTCTTTGAGGCCGTCGCGGCGCTCGATCCGCATATCGTCACCGTCGCCCAAAATATCAACGGCCGTCCCGGTAACGCCATCTTGGGTGAGGAGACTCGTATCGTCTATGGCGCCGAGTGCATGCGCGACCAGCTGCTCGGTTGCGAATTCGATATCTCCCCTACCGCGTTCTATCAGACCAATCCACAGCAGACCGAGCTGCTCTATCAGCTTGCGATTGACGGCATGGACCTGCAGCATGGTGACATTCTTATGGACGCGTACTGCGGCAGCGGCACCATCGGTCTGTGCGCCGCGAAGGATGCCCAGGACAGGGGTGTCGGCATTATGCTGCTCGGCGTGGAGCGCAACCCGGCGGGCATTGCCGACGCACGTCGCAATGCCGAGCTCAACGGCCTCCCCCGCAGCGCTTGGTTTATGGCCGACGACGCCACCGATTACATCCTGGACGCCGCCGATAACAACGAGCGCGTTGACGTTCTCTCCATCGACCCGCCACGTGCCGGCTCCACACCAGAGTTCCTCGAAGCCGCTTGCGCACTCAAGCCGCGCCGCATCACCTACATCAGTTGCAATCCCGTCACCCAAGAGCGCGACCTACACCAGCTCCTCGACGGAGGTTATCGCCTGCTCAAGATCACGCCGGTCGACATGTTCCCCCACACCGACCACACCGAGACCGTCGCGGTCCTCGAGCGCCGCTAATCCACCGACACAAGAAAGGGGGCGGCCCGTCTGGACTGCCCCCTTCGCTTGGCTTATGAACTCCGCTACATCCCCTTGCGCAGGTCACACACGCCGGCTGCCGCCATCTCGCGAAGCAGCGTCTCGCGGTCGCGTGTCACGATCAAATCCAGCGGGAAATGAATCTCGTCGAGCATCTTGCGGGCGTGGTCGAGCTTGCCAATTGCCATGCCAATGTGCGCATCAGTCGACACGCCAATGCCCACGCCCAGCTCGGCGCAGCGCTCGGCGATCTTGCGGCACACGTCCCAATGCTCAGCATCGTTGCCATGCTCAAGGCTGTGGTTGTTGACCTCGATTATCTTGTGCTTGGCCTTGGCCGCCAGCAGCACCTCATCGATATCAAAGGGAACACCGGCGCGACCCGTGTGGCCCAGCATGAACACCTTGGGGTGCTCCAGGGCATTGATATACATCTCGGTCGTCTGGGCGAGCGTCGCGCCTTCAGCAATCTGCGGATTATGCACGCTTGCCACCAAATAATCCAAATTACGCGTCACCAAATCGAACAGCGAATGCTCATGACTATACGAATCGCCGGCGATATCGAGCGAAACGGGAATGTCCTCGCCAAACAGGCTGCCGTCCAGCGAAACGATATCGGCCTCGGCGCCGCGAAGCACCAGCACGCCGCTCCAAATGCGCGGCCAGATATCCTGGTTAATAAAGAATTGGAAACTGCGCAGGTCATTGGGACAAGGCGTAACCATCGAGCTTAAATGATCGGCTGAACCGAGCACCTGAAGGCCGCGCTCTGCCGCCCAATAGATGTTCTCCTCGATGGTTGAGTACGCATGCGCAGAGAACATCGTATGAGTATGAATATCACAAGAAAGAAGGTAGGGCATCGGGTCTCCTTGTCCAGTATGGCCGTCGCGTATATTCATTGTACGCATAGCTTTCGGCAGTCGTAAAACTGCTTCATCCCAATCACACAACGGCATAGACAACGGGGTCTGGCTTAAAACCAAACCCCGTTTCACGTAAAACATTGTAAGCAGAGCGCTTTACTTTCGACGATATTCGTCGGCCAGTTGCTTCCAGGCAGGCAACGAATTGACGATAGTCTCGTAGCTCACACAGTAGCCAAGGCGGAACCAGCCCGGCATGCCAAAGCTATCCGAAGGCACTGCGAGCAGTTCGTACTTCTTCGCGCGCTCGCAGAAGGCGTTCGCATCGGGCTCCAACGCCTTCACCCACAGGTAGAATGCACCATCCGGCTCAACATAGGTGTAGCCATACTCCGCCAGTGCATCGGTAAGCGCGGTGCGGTTGCGTGCATAGGCCTCAACGTCACTCGGCTCATCGATGCAATCGATAATCACGCGCTGGAAGAGCGCCGGTGCGCACACGAAGCCCAGCGTACGGGCGGCACCGGCAACGGCGGGCATTAGACGGGCTGCCTGAGGATTCGTATCGGGAACCAAGATCCACCCGACGCGCTCGCCCGGTAGCGAAAGCGACTTGGAATACGAGTAACACACGATGGTGTGCTCGTAGATCGAAGGCACCCAAGGCACCTCGGCGCCATAGACAATCTCGCGATACGGCTCATCCGAGATAAGCATGATCGGATTCTCGGGATCGCGCTTGGCGTTGACCTCGCATAAAACATTGGCCAGTCGCGTCAGGGTATCGCGCGTATACACGGCGCCCGTCGGGTTATTCGGTGAGTCGATGATGACAGCTGCCGTCTTGTCGGTAATCGCCTTGAGCACGTTATCCACGCTCAGCTGGAACGTATCTTCATCGGCGAGCGCCTCGACGCACGTACAGCCGGCCTTCTCAATCCACACGCGATACTCCGGGAAGTACGGGGCGATAACAATGACCTCGTCACCCGGGTTCGTAACGGCATTGAGCGTGCAGGTGAGCGAAGCCGCCGCGCCCACGGTCATAAAGACATCCTTGCCCTCATAGCTCGTACCGAAGCGACGGTTAAGAGACTCAGCCACGGCGGTACGGCACTGCGGCAGGCCCGGAGCGGGCGTGTATCCGTGCAGCTGCTCGCTCGGCAGTTCAAGCGCCTTTTTGATGGACTCCGCGACGGCAGCGGGAGCAGGAACGCTCGGGTTGCCCAGCGAAAAATCGAACACGTTTTCCGCGCCGATTTGCGCCTTGCGCTCAAGGCCATAGCTAAAAATCTCGCGGATGATGGAGCTTTCCGCACCGCGAGCATACATAGTTTCGTTGATCATCTGTTCCCCTTTCGCATAGGCGCTATTGTACGCTTTAGTCGGGCAAAGCGCCGCAGCAATGTTGATTGGGGACAGACTTAAATGCGTGAAAACGCTCATTTAAGTCTGCCCCCAATCAATGAAGAAAAAGCCTCCGCAGGTTTCCCCGCGGAGGCTTTCGCCACAAAGACTATTTGTCGTCGTCGGTGTCGGCACCGGCATTGACGGCACAGTCATCGTCGGCATCATCGGATGCGACTTCGGCATCTTCCTGCATAGCCGCCTGCGCAAATGCCGCAGCGTCCGCCGCAAGCTCCTCCTCGCTCATGCGCGGCGCGCGCTTCTTGGTCGGCATACCGGCAGCCTTGGCATTGCGCTCCTCCTTGGCCGCCAGGATATCGCCCTCGCGCTCAAGGTAGGCGTCCCACTCGTTGTCGAGCAGGGCGTTCACGGCGTCGCCTTCGACGGTCTCGCGCTCAAGCAGCACCTTCGCCATCAGATCGAGCTGATCGCGACGGGCGTCCAGGATCTCGACCGCACGACGATGGGCCTCACGCATAATGCGCTGAACCTCGATATCGATGCGGCGCGCCGTCTCCTCGGAGTAATCCTGGTGATCGGCGTAATCGCGGCCCAGGAATACTTGATGCTGCGCCTCACCAAACACCTGCGTTCCAAGCTCCTCGCTCATGCCCAGGCGCGTGACCATCTCGCGCGCCATCTTGGTTGCGCGCTCCAGATCGTTGCTCGCGCCCGACGTGATGTCGTCGCACATGAGTTCCTCGGCAACGCGACCGCCCAAGAACACGGCGAGCTCGTCGAGCATCTCGTTCTTGGTCTTGAGGAAGTGATCCTCCTGCGGAAGCTGCAGCGTGTAGCCCAGAGCCTGGCCGCGGCTGACAATCGAAATCTTATGAACCGGATCGGAATGCTCCAGGATGTGGCCCACCAGGGCGTGACCGCTCTCGTGGTAGGCAATCGTGGTGCGCTCGGCCTCGGTCATCACGCGACCCTTGCGCTGCGGACCGGCAATCACGCGCTCCATCGACTCCTCGACCTCGTCCATCGAGATCACGGAACGATGGCGGCGGGCAGCCAGCAGCGCAGACTCGTTGAGCAGATTTGCCAGATCGGCGCCGGTGAAGCCAACGGTCATCTGGGCGAGCTTCTCAAACTTCACGTCCTCGTCCATCGGCTTGTTCTCGGCATGCACGCGCAAGATCTGCTCGCGGCCCTTCACATCCGGACGGTCGACCGTAACCTGACGGTCAAAACGACCGGGACGCAGCAATGCCGGATCCAGGATATCAGGACGGTTGGTCGCGGCGATCAGGATGACCGACTCGCTTTCCTCAAAACCGTCCATCTCGACCAGCAGCTGGTTGAGCGTCTGCTCGCGCTCGTCGTGACCGCCGCCCAGACCGGCTCCGCGCTGACGTCCCACGGCATCGATCTCGTCGATAAAGATGATCGACGGGGCCTGGGACTTGGCCTCCTTAAAGAGGTCACGCACGCGGCTGGCGCCGACACCCACGAACATCTCGACAAAGTCGGAACCCGAGATGCTAAAGAACGGCACGCCCGCCTCGCCGGCAACGGCCTTGGCCAGCAGCGTTTTACCGGTGCCCGGAGGGCCCACCAGCAACACGCCACGCGGGATCTTGGCGCCCAGCTTGCGATAGCGATCCGGATCGCTCAAAAAGTCACGGATCTCCTCGAGCTCCTCGACTGCCTCGTCCACGCCGGCAACGTCCTCGAACTTAACCTTGGGGCGCGTGGCCTCGTTGGTCTTGGCGTTGGTCTTGCCAAACTGCATGTTCCTGTTGTTGGCACCCATCATCTGGCGCATAAAGTAGAACATGATGGCAATCAGGGCAATCGTCGGTAGCACGCTCATCGCCAGGTCGCCCCAAAAATCGGGATCGTTGGTGTTGACGATGTACTTGGTATCGGGGTGCTCCGCCATAAGCTCGGCAAGCGAATCGGAGCCGACATAGGTCGAGGAGAAGCTTTTGAGCTCGCTCGTATCGCCCTTGTCCTTTTTTGTCTTCCAGTAATGACCCGCCACGCTTCCGTCTTGAACCGTATAGGTCAAATCTTCGACGCGATCCTGCTTAATGGCGTTGACCATCTCGCTCGTCGCGAGCTTTACGGTATTGCTGGAATTGGCAAAGCCGGAGCCCATGTTAAAGAAGGCATAGCCCAGAAGCGCGCAAGCCAAAATAAAATACAGCCAGCCCGTACGCGTGGGCTTCTTGCCTCCGGGCATCCCCGGGATCTTAGGTTCCCGGGGAGTCTGGGAATTGTTATCGTTACGGTCGTCGGGCATCTTACGAATAAACCTCCGGTTTCAAAATGCCCAGATACGGAAGGTTGCGATAGCGCTCGGCATAGTCGAGGCCGTAGCCCACCACAAAGGCATCGGGGCAATGGGTTCCAACATACTTGGGCGTGACGGCCGAGGTACGGTCCTCAACGTCCTTCCACAGGAAGGCGGCAACCTCCAGAGAAGCGGGCTTGCGGCTCTCGAGGTTCTTCATCAGGTACTTGAGCGTCAGGCCCGAGTCCAGAATGTCCTCGACGATCAGCACGTCGCGACCGCGGATGTCGATATCCAGGTCCTTAATGATACGCACGATACCCGAGGACTTCACACCGTCGCCATAGCTCGAAACAGCCATGAAATCGATGTTGGTCGGCAGCTCGATCTTACGCATCAGGTCGCCCATAAAGACCACGGCGCCGCGCAGGACCGCAATCAGCACCAGATCCTTACCCGCGTAGTCGCGCGTAATCTGCTCGCCTAGGCGAGAGACGATACCGTCGATATCCTCCTGCGTAAACAGAACCTTCTCGATATCCGGATGTTGAGAAGCCATGACAACCCTTTCTTGTGCTTATCGCCCACACACCGCCGTATGGACGCGAACTACACATTCTAGCAGCGCACGGGGTATATTTACCAGCCCGTGCGCCATCAGCGCGGGAATACCGTCAACGTCGCACAGAATAGTAGGCGCAAGGCACTATTCCGCATCGACCACACGAAGCAGATATGCCACGCGCGTTGCGGCCGTGCATTTAAAACGCTCGTCCGTGCGAACGCCTGCGACCCATACCACGGCACCTCCCGGAGCCGTTCTCACCACAGGAACGCCTGCGCGCTCAGAAACGGGAATACGAGCCTCGTTGAGCAGGTCGGATACCTTCTTACTTCGCCCACTCATGCCCAACGGACACATCACATCCCCCGGCGCGGGACCGTCTACCCACAGACGCGCCAAACGCGCCTCGGTGGGAATCTCCCCGCGCGAGCCGGCGAGCATCCGTTCGCTATCGCGATCGGCAAAGCCCAGCGTCGCGGCATCCACCATAGCGGCCGCCCCTCCGGCACCCGCGAGTTCGCGGGCACGGCGCACGATATCACACCCCGGCTCGACGGCCATCGGCTCTGCCACCAGGATGCGGCCCGCCCCCAGCGGCAATCGACCGGGAATGGTGACCCAATCGGCAACTAACCCCTCGCGCGCCGCCGGAGCCTTGAATGACAGCATGCCAAACTCCACGCGCGCATCGATTCCCGCCGGCAGCGTGACCGAACCCGATCCTTCGGCGACACAGGCGAGCACGCGCTCCACATGCCGCATCTCCGGGCGAGCGTCGGGGTCGATACGCTTAATTGCCAGTCGCACCATGCGCCGAGCGATCACCACCTCGGCCGCGGCCAGTCGGCGAGCGTCAAGGACCAGTGCACCCGCCGCCTCCTTACGCAGACAGCTTCGAAACGCCTGTGCGGAAAGCTGGGAAAGAAAGGCGTCCTCATCGCCTAAGATTTCGCAGGCGGCGCCAATCGTCTTACAGACGCTCGCGTTGCGCTGCGCCACCACCGGCATCACTCGATGGCGCACGTAGTTACGCAAGTACGACACGTCCTCGTTGCTCTCGTCCTCTCGCCACGGCTGACCATGCACCTGCAGATAGCCCACGAGCTCACCATGGGTCAGGTCGAGCAAGGGACGCACCACGATATTCCTCCGGCGAGGAATGCTCGATAGACCAGCGGGCCCCGAACCCTTAATCGCGTTCATCAAAAACGTTTCCGCGCGATCCGAAGACGTGTGTGCGGTGCAGATACGAGCCGCCGTTCGCGGTGCCCCCGTCTGGGCGCAGAGCTCGCGAACATACCTCCGCGCCGCGGCATAGCGCACCTCACGGGCAGCCGCCTCGATATTGCCCGATTCATCATCAAAATAGGCATGCTCAACACACAGCGGCAAGCCATATTGTGCGCATAGGCCGCGCACAAAGGCCTCGTCGCCATCGGATGCCTCGCCGCGCAGATGATGGTTCACATGCAGCACGTGCAGTCGCTCGCGCGCGATGGGGGCCACACCACGCCCATCCAGAATATCCAACTTTGATGTGCATGCCATAAGAAGCAAAGCCGTCGAGTCCGCACCACCTGATACCATGAGCACCACGGGGGCAGCCGTCTGCCGCGTCGCCAGGGCTTTATCATCGGCCCACGATGCAGCATGGTGTCCATAATGCTGAGATACCGTTGGCATTTGCTTCCTCCTCTATTCGTTCGCACCCATTGTATCCTTTGGAATCTTATGTCTCGTCTGCACCTTCATATCCTTGGCAGCGGCTCAAAAGGCAACTGCGCGCTCATCGAAGGCCCCCGGGGGCTCATCATGATTGACGACGGTCTTTCTCGCCGCGAGACATTAAAGCGCATGGCAGAACTGGGGCTCTCGGCAGACAACGTCTCGGCTCTTCTCATCACTCATGAGCACAGCGACCACATCAAAGGTCTCGATGTCTGGAGCAAGCACTGGCACGGCCCCCTCTTTGCCAGCAGGGGCACTCTTTCGAGCAAAGAAAATCTTTCGCATTTGCTTGTCGAGGAATTCGATCCCGGTGACGCCCTATCCATTGCCGGCATCCACGTGCAAACCTACTCAACATCACACGATGTTATCAATCCGGTCGGCTATCGATTCAATGCTCTCGATGATTCCATTGGGTTTGCCACCGACACCGGAGAGCTATCGAGCCAAGCCATGAACACCCTCAAAGATTGTCGAGTCCTCGCGCTCGAAAGCAACCACGATGTGGCCATGCTGCGCGAGGGAGAATATCCCCGCTTTCTTCAGGAGCGCATCCTGTCTGCAAGGGGACACCTCTCCAATGGTCAAGCCGCCGAAGCCGCGCGCGAACTTGTTACCGATCGCACCGAACAGCTCATTGCCATGCATATCAGCCAAGATAACAATCGTCCGAGCCTTACCGTCAAAAGCTATGCCAAAGCTCTGGCCGCAACCCTGGATGACGAGGTCGGCAGCTCCGCAACCCTTCTCCAAGGATCGCGAAAACTCTCGATACGCCCTGCGAGTCAGTATCAGCCGGCAACCATTCAATAGACTGTCCTAGACAGCAAAAGGGGCCGGGAATCGCTTCCCAGCCCCTTTTGTTATCTCTTAATAGCACAGAACGCCAACGAAGTTAGTCGATGGAGATCTTCGTAACGTTCTTCTTCTCGACGATCTTGGGAACCGTAACGGTCAGGATGCCGTCAGCGTACTTAGCCGAGAGGCCCTCGCTCGAAGCGTCCTTTAGATACACGCCACGAGTTGCGCTGTACGAGCTGAACTCCTTCTGCAGGAAGTTCTTGCCCTCGTTCTCCTCGTCTTCCTCGACATTCACGCTAATGGACAGACGGCCCTCGTTAAGCTCGACATCGATATCGTCCTTGGCGACGCCGGTCAGATAAGCCTTGACCTCATAGCCATCGCCCTTATCCTCAACATCAATGGGGAACGCCTTAGAGGCAATAGAGCTGTTCGCCAGATCACTCATATCATCAAACAGATCGAACAACGAGCTTGCAGAGGGACGAACGCCAAAAACCGAACGATAAGGAACCATGCTTGCCATGTTTACCACTCCTTTATAGGACTGCCGAGTCATCTTCTAGGTGACTGGGACTTCTTTTGACGCTCATATATATGCCCACCCGGTGCTCATATATACACCGACTATAAAGTTTTTTAAGTCCAGTACTATAAGTATATCTAAGTGCATCCGACTAAGGTTTTAGGAAGGTTAAGGTTCTTTGAACCAGAGCTTAAATTACGAGTATGTCCACAGCTACAAATAACAAGGGGCTTACAATGAGCGCATACGCGTTGTTGGTAACGAGCTAAAGGGCATCATGGACGACCAAAACCAGAACAATATGTTTATGCCGACGCAGGGGGAAGATACTTCCAAGCAGCCGTCACGGTTCCATCGCCCTCACATCTCGCAAGAGCCCATTAATGATCCAGAGCCCGAGTATGTGACAAGAAATCGATATCGAACGCTGGAGGATGCCCAAACGGGGCGTAAGCATATGGGCGTCGCATCGGGCGATCCCGTATGTCTGAAAGATGCGCCATTATCAAAAAACAGCGCAATCAATGACGATCCGACGAAAAAGCCCGTAACTCGGCATCAAAGAGGTCCTCGACCTAAGCAAACCTTAACGCATTCGGCTCGTTATCTCGAGACGCCAAAACAAGGGAAAACGATCTTCGTTTCATCAAGTAAACGACGTAGGCAGCATCGACTCCAATTCTTGCTTTTGATCATTGTGGTTGTAGCAGTTGCCCTTGTGATTCGATTTATTGTCTTTAAATAAAAGCTCATTACCCATAAGCCCAACCGGGTTACAGGTGAAATGCAACTACATTGTGATGTATTAGCGCAAAAAAGGGGGAGGCCGCGAGGCCTCCCCCTTCTTCAG